>CAMOTT010000001.1 GCA_946626015.1 uncultured Clostridia bacterium
TTTCGGTTGGATTTTGTTCGTTAGTCTTGCGCTGCGTCCGCCGACGTTTCCCCGGGAAGAGCCGCGCCGTAGTTCCGCACAACAAGCATAAGCTGATTTTCGTCCGCTTTGCCGCTGGAGGGGTTCACGTAGGCGGGGCTGTTCCAAGTGCAGGTGATCCACAATTTGCCGTTGTCGGCGGCCCATTCGATCTTTTTGCCCAGGGTCTGGGTCTCAAGATCCGGGATCAGATTTATGCCCGGATAATTGAAGCCCTGCGCCTCAAGCTCGTAGATGTAATCATAGAACTTGCTGTAGGAAATGCTTTTAACGTATATGATGTAATACTCGTTGCCCTGCGCAGGCTGATCCAGCTCGTGCTCTATTGAGTCCGCGTCATCCACAAGCACGGGGAGGTCTGCCATGATCGAAGTTCTGGGCCAGTTGCCCGTAAAAGACGCCTTTGTTGTCTCGGCGGTGGTGGTTTCGGTTGTTTTCGAGCCTCCTCCGCAGGCGGCAAAGGAGAAAAGTATGGCAAAAATAAGCAGCGCCGGCAAAAGTTTCCTTCTCATTGTTGATCGCCTTCCTTTATCTTTTTGATGATAGACGCCAGCTCGTCTTTGTTTAATATCTTCGGCACGGGGTAAAGCGGATTTGCCTCTTTTTCGGCGCGCCCGGCAATGAGGGGGATATCCTCCTCCTTTATCTGGGGCAGGGCGTCCGGGATGTTCATGCGCCTGTTCATTTCCCGGATCTCCGCGATAAAAGCCTTTGCCTTCTTCTCGCTGGTCATGGCGTCGTTCCCCAGCCCGGCCGCGTCTGCAAGCCCGGCAAGGCTGACGTAAACAGATGAGCCGAAGGCATCCAGAACATAGGGCAGGATCACCGCGTTGGCAAGCCCGTGGGCAATGCCGTATATGCCTCCCAGGTTGTGAGCGATGGCATGGACATAACCAACATAAGCCCTTGTAAAGGCTATTCCGGCATAATGGGCGGCATGGAGCATATTGTTCCTGGCTTCTATATCGCTGCCGTTGTTGTAGGCTTTTTCGAGGTTTTCAAAGATCATCTTGACCGCCTTTTCGGCGTTGTACCTTGTGTCGCTCGTGTTGCTGCGGCCGATATACGCCTCCACCGCGTGGGTAAGGGCGTCCATACCTGTGGTGGCGGTGACGCTCCCGGGCAGGCCTGTTGTAAGCTCCGGGTCAAGCACCGCGTATCCGGGACGGAGTTTAGGGTCGTTCACAGCATATTTTTCATGAGTCTCCGGATCCGTAATAACGGCGGCAACGGTGGTCTCCGACCCTGTGCCTGCCGTTGTGGGCACAGCAAAAAGCGGCGGAAGCTTTTTGCCCACCTTAAGCTGCCCCCTCATTTGGGGCACGGTCTTTTTTGGATTAACAGCTCTTGCCGCGGCGATCTTCGCGCAGTCCATGGGAGAACCGCCGCCGAAGGCAATAACGGAATCGCACCTGTTCTCCACAAAAAGTCTGCGCGCCTCTTCGGCGTTGCCGATAGTCGGGTTCGGCCGGGTCTCGTCATAGACGAAATATTCCACTCCGGCGTTTTTAAGCCCCTCTAAGAGGCTGTCCAGAAGCCGGAGCCTCATCAGCTCCTTGTCCGTTACCACAAGCACCCTTTCAAGCCCCTTGTCATGAATAAACGCAGGCAGTTTTTTTATGCTGCCGGCGCCTGTAAACACCCTTGGCTGAGACCAGTCAAGAAACCTTGCCAGCGCCCTGAAAGCAAGCTGATGCGCCCGGCAATATGCGTTGAAAGCGCTCATAATTTTCTCCTTTTATAAGGCCTTGTCTTTAATACAGACTCCACGCCCTTATCTCCAGTATAATATCAGCTATTTTTCCGATTATTCTCTGGAACAAATTACCGTCAACACGCACCTCCGTGGTCACGTAAAGCAACGGTATCTGCGGAACGTGGGCGGGGAGATTGTCAATATACCGGCAGGAGTAAACCTTGCAGCCTTTATCACAGGTGAAGTCCAGCTCGTCCCCGGTAAAATCCTTTGGCAGCACATAACCCTCCGCCGCGACAAATTCATAGTCGATCTCATAAGTTCTGCCCGGTTTGAATTCACCGTTGTATGGCGTGCCCACACAATCATGGATGCCGACGCGGACTTTGCCGTCCAGCACGCGGAACTCAAGATTGCCGGAGGAAATATCCGCCAGCTTATCATAATCTTCTCCGGTCAGGCCTGCGATATCGCTGTGGAAACAGGCTGAGATATTTGCATAGTTTTGACCCTCTGCGGCCTTATCCGCCGACACGGGGATAACGAAAACGGAAAAAGCAAACAAAAGCGCAAATAAAACCGAAATCGTTTTTTTCATAATAAGTTCTCCTTTGAATTTTAAAAAATCCGTTTGCTGACAGGCATATTATACAATAATCTCCCCGAAAAATCAAGGCGGACACAATGCCGCAAAAGATCCCGCCGGGTCGTTTGACCAGACGGGATCGGACTTATTTGCTTATAACGGCAAAGGATCTTATTTTGCTCCGGAGCCGGTAAACATATTCTTCGCTGTCTTGAGTATCAGCTTGATGTCAAAAGCTATGTTCATGTTCCTTATGTATTCCATATCCAGCTCAACGACCTTTTCAAAGTCGGTTATATCGCTCCTGCCGTTTGCCTGCCACATTCCCGTCAGACCCGGGCGAATCGCCATACGCGCCCTGTGTTTGGGGCCGTATTTTTCCCACTCGTCCAGCGTGGGGGGGCGTGTGCCAACAAGGGACATATCGCCCTTAAGCACCATAAAGAACTGGGGAAATTCGTCTATGGAGAACTTGCGTATGAACCAGCCGATGCCTTTCTTTGTGCCGTCCTTTCCGCTGCCGAGGATCCTGGGGTCGTTGTCCATTTTGAACATCATGCCGTCCGCTATCCGGTTTTGGCTCATCAGCTCCGCCTTGTGCGCCTCGGCGTCCTTGTACATGGAGCGAAATTTGACCATTTTGAACACTCTGCCGCCCTTGCCTATACGCTTCTGTGAGAAGAAAATGGGGCCGGGATCGGTGATAAAGATCAGCGGTCCGACTATCAAGGTAAGGAGTATGGTTATAACCGAGCCGATCAGGCCGCCGATAATATCTATGACGCGCTTGACAAAATACTGATAGGTGGGCATTATGCTGACGCTTTCGGTGAGGCAGGTGTAACCGTATATTTTTTCGATGATCTTGTTTCTGTGATAATCCATGTCGAAATCTATCACTCTGTGTACCACGATACCCATTTCCAGGATCTTGTCTACCACCTCTCTGGGCGCCCTGGTATTGGGCAGGTTCATGTAGACTTCATCCAGCCAGACGTTTTGGATCAGATCGGGTAGATCCTCCACTTCGCACAGGACCTTGTAGCCTTTGACCTCATCCCCGACTTTGTATTTCTGGCTTGCGAAGGCAACGACTCCCGCTATCTCAAACTGCCTGAAGGAATGTTCGCTCATGCGTTCTATCATGCCCTCCAGAACTTCGTCGGTAGCCACAAGGACTATCTTGCTCTTTCTGTCGGAGGCGCTCAGACCCTTTTTGACAAGCCACTTGAGAGCAAGCTTTATCAGAAAATCGAGCACTATGCCCGCGGCAAATAATATGCAGATATTCAACGTGCGCGGAACCACGCCCTCAACGAGCGCCAGGTACAGCAGAGCAACGGCATCACAGACGCCGACATAGACCACGGAGATAACAAGCTCCATTATCTTGCTGCGGTACAGCAAGTATCTGTAAAGCCTGGGAACTGTTCCCGCGAACATACTGAAAAGGGCAAGAATGATCGCCCCGCTCAGATATGGTCTGAACAGAGAACTGTCCTTTGGAGTAAGTATCACTAAATAGACTGCCAGCATTGTGACCGTTTCCATGATCCTGAAATCTAAATGTGACAGCCAGCCGTGCTTGCTTTTTTTATACATTATCTTTGCCCCCGTTTTTGTTATCGGAACAACGCCGTGTCTTATTTGAGCTTCAATTTCTCAAAGGTGCGGTGGATAAGCTCTCTGACGTTGTAGTTATTATCGTCCGTTGAATTGAGGTAAACCACCGAATATTTTATCTTCATTTCGATCTGCTTGTCGTTATAGTCTTCAACGCTGTTGTTGAGCATTCCGATAAACAGATCCGCTTTTTGGGAACTGCACTGGTCAAACAGACCCAGGAACTGGCCTGCGCCGTTGTAGGCCATAAAGCCGTAATTCCTTGAAAGGGATTTTATTATACGGCCGAAATCGCCCAGCAGGGTGTCCGCCGCGGTGCGTCCCATAGTTGCGTTCAGATCGAACAGATTGTCCAGCTTTATTATGATGCAGGTAAACTGTTCTCCCAGATCCTTCTCGCTCAACAAGCTTATGTGTATATCGCACATCTGACGATTGGGAAGCTGAGTGTTTTTATCTGTATAGATTATGTACTGGATAAAGTCCTTGAGCCTGCCTATGACCACAGCGCCCACGCAGCCGAAGAACAGGAAGAACACAAGCGCAAGAGCAAGGTAAAGCTTGATGTTCACCTTTTGCGAGGTAACAACTGAATTAAGGATGTTGAGGTAGCTTGCGCCGATGTATTCGTTGAGCTCTCTTGCGGTTTCTTTGACGATTTTATACTGGTTGCCAAGGGTGTTCACAAGATCCCCTATATCGTTCTCCACCTCAATGCTGAGAACTTGGTTTTGCTGATTGTCCACAAACACCGATCTGATGTATTCCGCGTGTTCTTTGTCTATCTGATCGTTTTTGATGGATTGATTGATGCCGACATATTCCTGAATGAGGTCATCGTAGGTGGTTATGACGTTTATATCTCTGTCGTAACCATCCACGTCCATTATGACTGACGCACCGGAGCTCTCGTTTGAGGAGTCCTGATTTTCGATCTTGGTGCTGTTGATGCCCTTCTCGCTGTAATTGTCGATAAGAGCCTTGAGCTTGTCGGCCTTTTCGGTGTTGTTCGCGATGTTGATATCCAGATTTTCAATGCGGTTCTGCTGCTTTTTCAGGAGCAGGTCGTTGTCCTTTGTATATTTCCCCTGCAGGATGCTTGCGTACAGGTGAGGCACCTTGTTTTTTATGATGTAGCCGTAAATATTCTCCAGGTCGGCAAAGGTGTAGCCTGTTGCGGAGGCTCTGAACTCCGGGTATGAGGATCTTTTCTGCAAAAGATAGTCGTCTATGCTCTTGACCGATTCCTGAATGACCTCGGCGCTCTCTATGTAGTCGTAATCATTTGAGCTGATGTTTGCCGCATTGTTGGGGAGGATAAGCTGGTCGATGTACCTTTCGCTGTAAAACATATAGTAGTTTTTGATAACGGCATCCAGCATATTTCCAACATAGTTCATGGATTTTTCCGAATCGGCCTCAAAGGTTATGGCGTAGTCCGTGGGAAAGTAGAAATATTCCTCACCCTTGCTCAGGACGGTCTCTTTTTTCTGATCCTCCTCTTCGGGTATGATGGGGCGGACCTTGATCTTTGAGCGCACCTCGTCCACCGAACTGTTCAGACCCAGATCCTCGATAGCGCCCTTGATGACCGTTGAGGAATATATCTCTGAAACGTCCAGCTTTGAACCGTTGGGGGTAAGACCCTCGCTGATGGCTCCATTGGCGTAGCGTATGACCGTTGTGGCCGTGTACACCTGCTGAGAATTGGCGTAGGAATAGACCCAGACGGCTCCCAGAAGAGCCACAATGAGAATGACGATCCTACCTTTGTAAAGGTAACGTAAGAGTTGAAACTCCTTCATCCCTGTCACCTCCGCTGAAATACCTGAGTCTTAACCAGATTACGGCAAAAATACCCGCGAGCATCAACGCCGCAAGGGTTATGAGCGTGTCAAGACTGATTTTTTGTTTTATTGACGGATTTGAATTCTTAAAGGTCACGTAATCCTTTGTTCTGTACTTTACGTACGCCTTGTCCACCAGCTCTATTTGCTTGGAAAGCTCTGTGAATTTGCGGCGTATGTCGTTTATCATATCTTTGGCTTTTTGGATGTTCCCGGCGCTGTTTGTGCTCGCGTTCATCTTGTTGATTATATCCTCGTTTGTGGCGATCTCCTTTGAGGTCTCCTGCGCGGTAAGCAGATAATCGTCAGCCTGACCCGCCATATAGTCCATGCCGGTTTTCGTCTTGGCCATATAGTAAGTGCTCTTGCTCTTGTCGATGGAGGGGATCATGACCACGCTGATCATGGACTCGTCGTAAAGCTTTATGCCATCGTTGCGGACGTCGTAGGCCGCCATATCCTTTTTGTAGTCGATGCCCTTTATCAGGTTGACATAGGAGAGAGCCTTTGTGTACTTTGCCTTGTCGTAAGAAGGCCCTGCCTGTATGACAAAGGTGCGGTATTTGCTGATATCGTAAGTCCGCAGATCCTCGACCTTTTGGGCAAGGGATTTGAAGGATTCGTCAGACTCCTGCTCTGTAAAGGTCTTGTTCTGCTTTGCCCTTGTGTTGAGGTATTTTTCGATCTGCTGCGCCTTAAGGTCAAGCAGGTCGGCTATCTGCAGGAATTCATCGTCGTGGAACTCGTCTATATCAAAATCAAGTATAGAGCGGTTCTCGGTATATTTTGAGTAGAGATTATCCTTGTAAGCCTTGCACAGGAGAGAAAGCAGATCCTTTGCGCTCATGTCTTTTATCTCCGGAGGTTTTTTCAAGGTTATCCTGTAGGATGTGGATATATAATAATTATCCTCGGAGAAAGCCTTCGCGTTGGTAGGTCTGATCGAAATGGAGCGCATAATGCTGTTCACGTCCACGCTTTTCTTGTCGATACCGGCGTAGGCGAGCATATTCTCCACAACCTCCTGACTGGCGAAGTCATAGGCGTTGAAACGGGTCGAATTTGGATTCAATCCTTTGGCGCTTTCTTCATAATTCAAACTCATTTCCGTTGTCGCAGAGCTTTCACTTTTTATAAAAAACCAGCCTGCCGCCACCGTCAACACCAGCACAAGCACAACGAGTATCGGCGTCCTCAGCTTGAGCATGGAGATAAGGGCTTTTCTGGCATAGGAGCGATCCGCGAAATCGGAGTTGATCCCGTCAATCACATTGGTGAGGGGAGAAAATATTTTTCTGACAGTTCTTTTGTAAAGATTTTCGCGTTTTCTTTTGAGATAAATGTTGTTGTTATAATCTTCTTCCATTTACCGCTCCTCCTTTCTTTATGTTTAGGTATAAAACTTCGTTACGGGATCAGTACCAGCATATATCGACGACCACAAGCTCCGGCTGGTTGTTGATCCTGGGGATCTTTGTGGAATCCCCCAGGCCTCTGCTTATTACCACCTGGGTCCCGTCATCCACGGTCTTGACACCCTCTGTGAGTTTGGGAAACAAGCCTTCGCCGCCGCTGTAAAGTCCACCCACCTTCGGGATACGGATCAGGCCGCCGTGGGCGTGACCGGTAAAGGCGATATCAATGCCCCTGTTCAGCAGATATTCGCAGAACAGCTCCGGATAATGGGTTAGGCAGATCCGGCAGTTGTCCGTTGGCTCAAGGGAGTTGAGGAATTTCTGGGCGTTGTTGGTTTTAACGTCGAATTGATCTCTGCCCTCCGAAATGGCGATGAGCTGAATGGTGGAACCGTTCACCTCAATGTCAGCCGCCTCGTTGCTCAGGATATTGATGTTATGCTCTTTCATTTTATCTTTAAAGGTCTTATCCCTGAAAAGATACTGATCCAGCTCGTTGTTGCCGAAGCAGGCGTAGATGGGCGCCGTCTTGCAAAGCTTGTCCGAGAGATCGAACAATACGGAATAATCGTCCACCTTGTAGTTCATCATATCCCCGGCGTAAAAGATCAGATCCGGTTTGAGGGACTGTATCCGCTTTACAAGCTGCTCGTTTTTCGCGCCGTACTCCTTATTGTGGAGATCTGCCAGCTCGACGACCCTTATATTGTCCGAGATCTTAAGGGAACGAACCTGATAAAATGTAACAGTAAAGTTTTTGTTCAGCACAAAAATGTTATAGGCAACATAGGAAGCCGCCAATGCGATAATAAACAGCAGCACAAGCAGCAGGGCTATGAGCTTTGAATGCTTCTTCTTGGGGCGTTTTATTTTCTCTGCTCCATCTTTGGTTTTGCTCATCATACCGCCTCCCTTTCATTTTGTATAATGTTGAACCCTCAGTCCAGGTTGAGCTCCTTTGCAAGGTTTGAGTGGGAATTGTTGTCGCTTATTTTTTTTGCGGGGTTGCCCGCGATGGTTATGCCGTCATCGGTAAAGCTTTTTGTCACAACGCTGTTGGCGCCGATGGCAATGTCGCTGCCGATGGTTATTTTGCCGATTATCGAAGTGCAGGGACCGATAAACACATTGTCCCCCAGAACAGCGGCCTCGCTCTGACCGTTGGTGGCGCCGATGGTGACGCACTGATGTATTCGGCAGTTTTTGCCGATGCGCGCCGAGGGGTGCACAACGATGGGCCCCCAGTGGGCGATGGAAAGTCCCTCCTCAAAGGTATTGGGCGGAATGTGAAATCCGCAAAGCTTCCTGCCCTTTTTGCGGAGCCTGTAATGATACCAGACCGCTATTGCCTTGCCCAGCGGACCTTTTTTGCAGTTCATGTAATACTCGGTCTTTCTGAGCATTATCTCATACTGCCATATCTCGTCCCCGGCAAGTCTGGGTTTTTTCCTCTTTTTATAAAGAGCTATCCTGTCCTGTTCCAGATAACGCTTCAGGTCGGCTTTGCTTTTTATCATTGACTCTTTCCCCTTTGATTTTTTCACCGCTCACGGCGCGCAGCAGATAATCGCCGCTGTCCTGGCGGATGCTGTCGATGTATTTATAAACTTTATCGTAATCTATTTTTTCATCGCTTTCGGCGGTGATATCCCTGTTGCCTATGCCGAACTGGTCAAGCAGGGCGGCGATTTTTCTGACCCTGCTGTCGATGGAGGCGTAGACCCGGAAATCCTTTCGGTTCAGGATGGAGAAAACCACGCCGTGGAACGTTCCGGTGTAAACGTACTCCGCTCTTCTGAACAGCTCCGCCCACTCAAAGGGGTCAAGCCTTACCGACATCTGAGAATACAGTTTATCGTATTCCCCGGCGCCCAGGACCTCATACCCTTTTTCTCTGGCGCTGTCCGCCAGCTTCTTTTTAAGCTCACGGGGTATGCCGTTGCAGTAGTAGAACAGCACGTAGGGCTTTTCGGTGAGCCGGTTTATCTTCTCGTTGTCTATCTTCGGCGTAGGTGTGAGGAAGGTTGGGTCGCACACAAGCTGCGGCGTGACGCCTAAGGCGTTCCGGCACAAAGCCTGGGCGCTTTTATCTCTTGCGGAAAGGGCGGTAAAGCCGCTCATGGCTTTGAGCACCTTTTCCGGCGCGTCCCCACCGGAGGCTTTGCCCGCGCTGGGGGCGTAGGCTACTATTCTTTCGCAGTCAAGACCGCCGCTGAATTTTATCATTGAAAAGCCTTTGGGGTCAAGATAATTCCAGACCTCGTCGCTGCCGATCACTATGCAGTCAAGTCCAAGGGAATTTATCTGCCCTGCGTTGTAGACTTTTTTTGTAAGATTAAGATACTTTTTCCGGTTCTTGGAAAAAATAGCAGGCTGGGTGATTTTGTTGAGCCAGGAAACCGGAGTCTCCGTTCCCGGATAAAACCTGAAAAAACCGCCCACGTTTATTATGTTCTGTTTGGGAATTATGTAGTTGATGATAAAGACCTGATCCTCCGGGAAAAGAGCCTTGAGTTTTTCCTGCAAAGCCCAGCCCTGAAGAAACGCGCCGAAATTATTTATGGTGTGATGAGTCAAAATACCTATCTTCATAATTGTTTTCCTTTGCGTCATCGGCTGTCAGGCCGGTTTCATTTTATTCCGTTATACAGCTCCAGATAGAGCTCCTGCATCCGCGCCGCCTCAAACCTGATATCGTAACCGGCGGCTTTCAGCTCGGCGCCCCGGTTCACCCTCTCCCTTTGCTCAAAATCAAGTATGGCCTTTGCCCATTTGAGAGGCTCCTCGTTTATGCTCATAAACTTGACGTTGTCCGTCACCTTGACCTCGGGGGTGATTGAGCCGGACATGGCGCAGGGAAGATCCGCCGCCTGAGCCTCCACGGCAACCACCGGCAGACCCTCGTTTTTGGAGGTCATGATAAAAACGTCAAAGGCGCTGTACCACTCGTTGACGTTGGTCTGCACCCCGGTGTAAGTCACGTGATCCGCTATCCCCAGCTCCGCCGTGTGTTTTTTCATCTCTTCCTCAAGCTCACCTGTGCCCACCATGACAAGATGGGTGTTGGGGTTGAGCCGGTGCATCTCGGCGAAGATATCCAAAATCATTTTCTGGTTCTTTTGGGGCGTGAGTCTGCCCACGTGACCCAAAATGAACTTGTCGCCAAAGCCGTACTGTCTGCGGATAGCCGCCCTGGCCTCACTGTTGAAAGCAAAATCATCCACGTTTATGGCGTTATGTATGAGCTGATGTTTTTCGTTCCAGCGTTTTTCGGAAAAATAGAATTTGCCTGCCGCCTCAGAACAGCCCCAATAGTCTGTGGCAACGTATTTTATCATCGGGCGCATCAGCTTTTTAAGCTCGTTTTTAATGCCGAAGGGCACCGCGGTGGCGTGGGCGTGGGCTATCCGCACCGGGATATTATTCTTTTTTGCGGACTCCAGCGCGTAGAGCATAAGGGCGCCGTTGTGGGTGTGTATGATCTTGTACTCCGGGTGCTCCCTGAACAGCCCGGTCATGTAGTCAAGATATTTGCGGTAGCTCATAAATCCGGGGGATATAAAGATCCTACCGCCCATGGCTCTGATCTCTTCATCATAGTCGCCGGGAGCCGGTTTGTTGGCAAGGAAGTCAAACTGGACCTGTTCCCTGTCCACGTTCCGGTAGAAATTCATCAGCATCGTTTCAATGCCGCCCCTATCCATATTGCTCACCGAATGTAAAATCCTGATCATATCCACACCTCTGAAGCGCAAGCTTTTGTTACTTTTCTATCCTCATTTTGGGTTCTCTCCGCCATTCTTTCTCCTTTTGCCTTTTCCTGTGCAGCCATCTTTCAAACCTGTTCATCCTGAACACGTCTGTTTCTTTTAAGACTATACTCTTTACCGGGGCAAAGAAGAACGAAAGCGGTATCATTCTGATAACCATGCTGGACCAGTAATAGAACATGGTGTTGTCCGTCATATAAGTGACGAGCATATAGATGTTTATTACAATAAAACATACGGCTGTTTTTTCCCCGCACCTGTCTATATACCAACGGGTCTGGTAGATATAGTAGCCCAATATCCATGCGGCAAAGCCCCAGAAGCCCATTTCAACGTACATCTTAAGGATGTCGTTATGGACAGCGTTGATGTTGACCACCTGATCCTTGGTTCCCTTCATGCTTTTGAGCAGGTGGACGCAGAACTCATAGCCCTTGCCCCGGTAGGAGGGGGATACTTTATAGAAGTTGGAGATGTAATCGTAGATCCTCTCTCTGCCGTTGAGCTCGATATCGTGCTCGATGCAAAATTTTGTAAAAGTGCCGTCTTGTATGATAACGATATAAAAATAACAGAATATAACGATGATGACGGCTGACAGCATCAGGGTGACTCTCTTGCCCCTTGGCCCCAGGAGCATACAGAAGCACGCAAACAGGGCAGCCACAAGCAGGCTCAGGAAAGCTATTCGTTTCAAGCCCGCGAAGAAAAAGAACAGCGCAGTCGCGGCGTAAAGATACCTGTATTTTTCGCCGGGAGTGAAAAACAGGAAATAAAGCACATACACGCCCATAACAAAGGTGATGTCGTGTATCTCAATGGCCCTTATAAACTTTGAGTTGACTATAACGTCGTTGGCGCCGAAGGAGGTGATATTGGCTATCAGATCCCTGAGCGCGCCGACCGGACCGGTGCTGGCCATACCCAAAAGTATTATCACAAAATTGGCGGCCGCAAGGCCGAAGAAGGTGTATTTCGCCGCTTTATCCTCAAACATATATACGGCGCACAAAACTATGGCGATATTCAAAAACTGATAGGATATTTTTGAGACGCCTTTAACGATATAACCGATGGTTTGAAAATCAATGATCCATGTGAGGATCGAGCACAGGATTATGCCGATTATTATTGAGGAAAACAGCAGTCCGAAACGGGACAGAAGCTTAAAATTCCTGAAATTCCCGGTCCACAGCACATATGCCGCCGCAAGCCCGACAACTCCCACGGAAACAACCTTGGGCAGAGCGCCTAAAGCGATGTTGAGCACTTTCCAGTCTCCCATGGCGGCACCGAAAATAAAGAATATGTACAGACCGATAAATATTTTGGAATTTTTTGTGTATAGCTCTTTCATTTCGCCCTGCTTTCGTATCTTTTTCGTGTTTGATACCATCGCCGGATTTTTTGATCGTTATTTATTGAAAAATTTATCTTATTTTTTTATTTTCAAAATTCGTTTGTATAGGCCGCAGCACACGTTGTACCGTTTATCGCCGGTCAGAAGCCAATCCATTTTTCCGAATTTTTTCTTTTTGATGAGGATGGCGGGCAGAGCCCATTCCTCCCTGTGGCTCTTTTGGGCGTCAAAGCATTTTATCGCGCTCTTGTACGGCTCGGTTTCGATTATATTCAGAAAATCCTGTTTTCTTTCTTCTTTGCTGTGGGGGTTATCCTTGTGGAAAACGTTCAGGCGCATACAATCGATAAGCATGGACATCACCCGGTTGTTGAGGTACCTCTCCTCCACCTCCGCGTCTCCCGGAAAATATTCGTTTTTGCAGGCTTCAAGATGCCCGTGGAGGGATTGCAAGACGGGAACAAGGTCTTTGCTGTATCTGCGGGTTATCCCCTGAGGATTGTTCCTGTAATAGTACATAACATAGGGCAGGTAGGCAACCTTCTGCGCGTAATAATATGCCCTTGTATTAAAAACGCTGTCCTGGGCTTTTTTCTGCCCGTCCGGGAACAGCAGGTCGTTGCCGGTCAAAAAATCTTTTCTGTAAAGAGCCGCCCATGCCGCGTGGTAGAAGGCAGTTGAGGGCAGGCCGATTTTTCCGGCTATGCTGGTATCAAGGCAAAGGCAGGAGATGCTGAGCTCCCTGCCTGCCTCGCGGGGCAGCTCCGTCAGTTCAGTAACGGCGCAGGGCTGTTCCTCCTGTTTTTTCTCCGCGAACTTCAGCCTGTCGTAAATTATGATATCGTAATCGGTTTCGCAGAGCTTATCAAGGGCGGTCGCAACAAAATAGTCGGAGAGCAGGTCGTCGCCGTCCGCAAAAAGGATCCACTTGCCCGCGGCCTCCTCGATGGTGCGGTTCCTGACACGGCTGAGTCCGCCGTTTTGTTCCATTTTTATGTACCTGACCCTGCTGTCCTGCGCGGCATATTCCCGGCACACCTCGCCGGAATTGTTGGTTGAGCAATCGTCAATGAGGAGCAGCTCTGTTTCGTCGGTGAGCTGCCTTACGGTGCTTTCGATGTTCTCTCTCAGGAGGTTCTCTTCAATATTGTAGATCGCCGTTCCGATGCTCAGTTTGACAGCCATAATTTGTTTCTCTCTTTCCCCTGTGCTTCATACGCTTTGATTTTCCGCCGTTTGCGTTATAGGTGCAACAAAGCAGTCCTAATATTTGCCTTTTTTGCAAAAAAAGAATACACAAAAGACAAAATACTTGGACTTTAACCTTTAGTATAGTAAAAAATTGCGGAAAAATCAACAAAAAAAACAAAAAATCTTTAAAATATCAAGTATTTTTTCTTGTAAGGCATTATCATGTGCTCAACTTGACAAGCAAACCGCCGTACTGTATAATTTAGACAATTATAAACATAAACAAGGAACAGTGAAAAATATGTATAAAATCAAACGATTGTTCATCTATATCCGCGTTTTTCTTATGATGCTGGCAGCTGAGACAGCCGGGCTTTTCCTCCGGCGCAGCAAAGCCTTCAAGGATCTTTGGATAGTTGCCGAAAGGGGCATTGACGCCCGGGACAACGGCTACCACTTTTTCAAATTTTTGAAAAGGGAGCACCCGGAGATAAACTCTGTCTACATCATCACAAAGGACTCCCCCGACAGGGGCAAGGTGGCCGCCTGCGGCGAAACGGTGAACTACGGAAGCTTCCGGCATTATTTATGTTTTGCCCTTGCAACGGTCAGGGTGAGCACCCATATTGACGGATACTCCCCGGACATCCTGTTCTTCAACAAATTCGGCAGGCTCTTCCCCTGCAAAGCAAAAAATATTTTCCTGCAGCACGGCATCATAAAAGACGACCTGACCTTCTGCCACGCCGACAACACGAACATAGATATGTTCGTCTGCTCCGCCGTGCCGGAATACGAATACATCGACAAGGTTTATGGGTATAAGGAGGGCGTATTGCAGCTCACCGGTCTGTGCAGGTTCGACAACCTGAAAAAGCCCGAACAGCCTTCCCGCAAAATTCTTTTTATGCCCACATGGCGCGCAAGCCTGCGCACCTGCAACAGGCAGACCTTCCTTGCAAGCGAATATTTCAAAAAATACAACTCGTTCCTCAACAGCCGCAAGCTCTCCGGGCTCCTTGAGAAATACGGCTACGGGCTGGTGTTCTACCCCCACTACGAGGTACAGCGTTTTATCGATTGCTTCAATACAGAGCTCCCCGGGGTGCAGATAGCCGATTTCAAGCACAACGACGTGCAGGAGCTGCTCATAAACAGCGATATACTTCTGACCGATTATTCCAGCGTATATTTTGATTTCGGATATATGAGGAAGCCCATGGTATTTTACCAGTATGACGAGGCCGCGTTCCGCGCGGAGCAATACGGCAAAGGGTATTTCGATTACAAGCGCGACGGCTTCGGCGCCGTGGTGGAGACAGAGGATGAGGTGATCGAAAGCCTTGAGCACATACTCAAAAACGACCTGCGCCCCGATGACGTTTACCTCGGGAGGATGAACGCATTTTTCAAATTCAACGACGCAAACAACTGCCGCAGGGTCTACGAGGCGATCTGCAGGCTGCTTTAATCCCGTCCCTTTTTCACCGTCAGCTTTTTGAGCCCAGTCACCTTAAGCGCAAAAGCTATCGAAGGCTTGAACTCCGGCAAAAAGCTGCTCCCCGCCAGGAAGAACACGTTGGCCACGACCGTGGCTATTATGCCGTAAACTATGATAGCCGGTATGCCCTCCAGCTTTATCCTGCCGCAAATAAAATAGCAGACAGCGCCGGAGAAGACGGTTATCGCAGAGTAAAGCCCCAGCTTGAGCATATATTTCCACTGCTTTTCCTCTGTGAAATAGTGCTTGAAGAGGGTTCTTGTACCCCAGGTGCACTCGATGAAGACTATGCAGAATATTGTTGAAAGCATTACGCCGCTGACCCCTATGAAGCGGACAAGGACGATGTTCAGCACAAAGTTGGTCACAGTCTCCGCTATCGGCCTGAACCTGTCCTGCCACCAAAGCCCTGCCGCCTGACGGTACATATAACACATCCTGCTGAAATGGGTGGTAAAGAAATACAGGCAGAAAATGAACATTATCCCATCGCCGAACATCATCTTTTGACCTACCCACAGCTTTATGAAGGGCTGAAGACAGGCCGCCATGCCCACGGTAAGCCAGGAGGAAAGCCACATATAAAGAAGCTGCAGCTTTTTGAAATCCTTGTAGTTTTTCTCCTTGGTCTCAATAACTATTGAATTGCCCACCGAGGCCGTAACGCTGTTGGAGATCAGGATCATTATGCCGGAAATTGAATTTATGACGTAATAGTAACTGTTGTATTTCGCAAGCTCGGTCAAGCCCAAAAACGCCGAAAGTACAATGCTGTCCAAAGAGTTCCGGAACACAAAGCTCAGCTTGCTAAGGAACATCCCGGCCACGCGCTTTTTGATCTGCTCTATATCAGACTTGGGCACCGAGCCCTCGCATTTGTACTGGGGGTACATCTTGTTTGAGATGATGTAGGTAGTGACGTTCTTAGCTATGGTGATCAGAGGCAAAACAATGGAGTAAACATAATAGTTTTTGAAGAGTATTATAACCGCCACCTGAACAACGGTGGAAACGATTTTGAACACGGAATAAATATTGTTGTTGATCGAATATCTCTGATCCGCAGTAAACAGGGAAGACCTGTACGCGAAAAAGATATACGAAAGCACCGTGTTGAAAAGATTTATATAGAAAAGGATGTATAGGTTCATCCCGTCCGGCAGATCCTTGTTGACGATCAGCGGCAAAAACGGTGAGATCGCAAGGCCGAGAACGGTCATTATAAGAGCTATCCACCTGTACACGGTCCGGTACAGCTTGAGCAGAGCGCACACCGCCGGGGTATCGTTCTCCGCAAGGGGTTTATACATACTGTAAACCATTGCCGAGCTTATGCCCAGCTCAGTCAAAGACAAGATCTGCAAAATCGAAACAAACAGGCTGTCCAGGCCGAGGTAGACCTCGCCCAGACAACGGATGAGTACCGTCCTCATAACAAAGTTGGCCAGCATTATGACCAGCTTGTTTACGACCGATGTTATTATGTTCCTTTTCGCGTGCTGTGTTCTTGTTGCCATAAACTCTCAACCACTAATCAATTATTTTTAAGCGACTTATATAACTCCAGAGTTTGATCTGTGATGTTGTTCCAATCGTATTTTTCCATAAGCTCGGCGCGCTTCTGCTGAACCTTTTCAGGGGAGCAGTCCTGCTTGAAGTCGCAGTCTTTCAGCTCGCTGTGGGCAAGGCAAAACTCCAGAGCTTTTTTAAGGGACTCCGCGTTGCCGTGCTCAAAGGAGTTGCCGTAACCCTCAAGGCAGTCTATGTTCTCCGGGATGTCGCTGACTATTACCCGGGCATCGTATCCCACAGCCTCAAGCAGGCTCATGGGCATACCCTCGATGTCGCTGGGCAGAACATAAACGTAACAGTTTGAGAACAGCTCCGAGAGGGTCTTGCCGCTGACAAAATCCGTAAAGATTATATTCTCGCAGCCTGCGGCTTTTTCCAGTACGGACTTTATGTAGTCCGTTT
This sequence comes from uncultured Clostridia bacterium, assembly GCA_946626015.1. GTDB lineage: Bacteria > Bacillota > Clostridia > Oscillospirales > Acutalibacteraceae > JAAZFZ01. Next base: position 17,003 of record CAMOTT010000001.1, read on the forward strand.
TCGGCTCTATGCTGCCTGCCACCACCAGCTTTTTGTCGGTGTCCAGAGCTTTGTAGGCCTCAATAAGGTAATCGAGCCCCTTTTCCGAGGTGATCCTTGCCAGGAACAGGATGTATCCGTCCTTATCCAGACCGAATTTGGTCTTGATCAGCTCCGGCTCCTCCCTTGTCACCGGGTTTATGCCGTTGGGGATGAACACCGCTTCGCAGCCGTAGGTTTCCTTAAAATAATTTTTCACGTTCTGTGAGAGCACGATGACTTTATCCGCGTGTTTGGCCGCCATCTTCTCGCCAAACATTATGTATTTTGAGGCAAAGCCGCCCCATTTGTTTCTCTGCCAGTCAAGGCCGTGGATAGTTGCCACCACCTTTTTGCCGAAGAGCTTCGCAAGGGGGATCATAACACAGGGGCCCTCGGCGTGGTAATGCACCACGTCATATCGCCTGAAAACGCATCTCAGCGTGGCAAAGAAGGAGTACACCATGGCGTTAAGGGATTGTTTCTTGAAGGTTCTGACCTCAACGATCTTTGCGCCTTCGTACTCTTTGAGCCGCTCCTCGCCGCAGTAGCGGTTGTAGACAACGACCGCATGACCTTTTTCCGCCATTCTTTTTGACAGTTCTTCCACCACGACCTCAATGCCGCCGCTTCTGGATGGTATTCTTTTGTGTCCGATCATTGCAATTTTCATAAAACAAGCTCCGGATTTCTGAAAATTTCAAAATAAGTATAGTTTGCCTTTTTTCACATAGATAATGTAATAATAACATATTAGTGTACAAAAATCAACATAATTTGATGATTAGATCATCAAATCGTGTTTTTGGAGGAAACATGAAAGATTTTATCAAAATTGAAAACCCCAAAAGCTGCTGCGGCTGCGGAGCCTGTGTCAGCGTCTGCCCCCGCGACGCCGTCGCAATGAAGGAGGATGAAGCCGGTTTCATTTACCCAAGCGTGGACGAAGCCCTGTGCGTAAAGTGCGGAAAATGCGCGGAGGTCTGCGTGTTTACCCAAAAAAACAAGGGAGCCAACGGCGACCCGGCTGTATATGCCGCCGCCACAGAAGACAAAGACGTGCTGCTGGAATCCTCCTCCGGGGGGATATTCACCGAGTTAGCCAATGCCGTCCTCGACAAGGGCGGAACGGTGTTCGGCGCCGCGTGGACAAATGAAATGTCAGTGTCTCACATCCCTGTTGAATCCAAAGCGGAGCTTGAAAAGCTCAGGGGCTCAAAATATGTGCAAAGCGTCACGGGCGACACCTTCCGTCAGGCTAAAAAGCTTTTGGAGGGCGGCAGATACGTCTGCTTCTCCGGCACTCCCTGCCAGATAGCAGGACTGAAAGCATACCTTGGCCGGGATTACGAAAAGCTCCTTACCATAGATATAATATGCCACGGCGTGCCGAGTATGAAAATGCTCCGGGACGATCTTGCCTATGTTTACGGCGGCGATCTTTCTGAAATAGACAGAATAAAGTTCAGAGATAAGCGCTACGGCTGGGGCACAAAGGGTTCCATTTTATCCGGCTCATCAAGAACAAAATATGATCCGGGCACATCGCCATATTATTTCTACTTTCTCAAGGGCGAGGTCTACCGTGAAAGCTGCTATAATTGCAGATTTCCCTCCGAGGGGCGGCAGGGTGATATCACCCTGGGCGACTACTGGGGGATACGGCAGGAGCTTATAAAGCTTATGGGCGAAGCGGATCCGGACAAGGGTATCTCCTGCGTGCTGGTCAACACCGGGAAGGGCGCCCAATGGTTCAAGTCCATAGAGAACAACTTGCATCTGACCCTTTCCGACAGAAAAAGCGTGGAAAAGCACAACAAACAGTTGACCGCCCCCAGCGCCCCCCTGCCCGAGCACCGGGAGCTGCTGGAGGGCTACCTGAAAAACGGTTATTCCGCTTTCAGGGAGGGCTACAAAAAGCATTTTAAGGATCACGTCATACGCACCGCAAAAAATATGATCCCCCCAAAGGTCAAGCGCGGCCTGAACGACTTTTTGAGCAAGGTCAAGGGCTGAGCAGATTTCGATTTTGAATTTTTACGCGGTAAAGGAAGCCATTGCCGGATTTGGGGAATAAAAGGGCGGAAAAGACGTTAAGGAGGCGGCAGATGCCGCCTCCTTAAGATTTAGTTGTTCACGTATTTTGGCAGGATAAAACATTTCAGCCCGGGTAATCATATTTATTTAAGGTCGTTTTTATTAAGTTTTTTATTGAATTACTTTCTTCTATATGTTAGAATGATAAACTGTAATAATATCTTTACCACTAAGCAGATGACAGGTGACATATATATGACACAGAAGAACATAGTTTTTGATATGGGCGGCGTGCTGATAGAATTCGATCCCGAGAAGCTCCTTGCCGCGAATTTTGAGCCGGAATATCTCCCGGCGGTGCGCCGGCTGCTTTTCGGCAGCGATATCTGGCGCGATTTCGACCGGGGGCTTGCGGATGAAAAGGAGACCGCGGCGAAGGTCTGCGCAGTGCTCCCCGAAGATCTTCACGGCAGGGTATATGAGATGTTCCAAAACCTTTGCGAGCAGCTGCCCCCCTATGAGGATATGTACGAATTTCTCAAGGAGTTAAAAGCTCAGGGCTACAAGCTCTATCTCTTATCCAACGCGGCTCAGCAGTTCTATGACAAGCGGGATCAGATCCCGGCCATGGGTCTGCTGGACGGCATCTTCTTCTCCTATATGTGTCACTGCATAAAACCGGAAAAAGAGATCTACCGGCTGTTTTTTGAAAGGTTCCGTCTTAAACCGGAGGATTGTTTTTTCATTGACGATCAGCAAAGGAACATTGACGGCGCCGCAGCCATGGGAATGGACGGCTACTGCTTTGCCGACCACGATATAACCAAGCTCAGAGAGGTAATCAAAGCTAAATGTCCTGTTTTACCGAAAAACTGAAAACCGCCCCGGAGTATTCCACCGTGCTCAAGGGCATATTTTCCGGCCGCCTGCCCATGGGCGTGCTGGGGCTTTCTCATATCCATAAGGCGAATTTCACCGCCGCCCTTTGCGAGGATACAGGCAAATCGGCTCTTGTTATTACCCCGGACGAATCTCAAGCCACAAGACTTGTGCAGGATCTCACCGCCATGGGGGTGACCTGCGCTGTGTACCCTGCCCGTGATTTTGTTTTTCGCACAACGGAGGGGCACTCCCGGGAATACGAGCACATAAGGCTGGGCATCCTTTCCCATATGTCGGACGGGGATTACGACGTTGTTGTTGCCTCCGTTGAGGCGGCAATGCAGCTGACCATGCCCATCGAGGAGCTTGACCGCCACAGCTTTACAATAACCGCCGGGGATGAGGTCAAAATAGACGTCCTTTCGCACAGGCTCATTGCCGCCGGGTATTCCAGAGCCCAGCAGGTGGACGGCGTGGGTCAGTTTGCCGTAAGGGGCGGAATAATCGATATTTTCTCCCCCAACCGTCCCAAACCGTCAAGGATAGAGCTCTGGGGAGATACCGTTGACAGCATCGCGGATTTTGACCTTGCCAGCCAGAGGCGGACAGAAAACCTCCAAAGCCTTCGGATCATTCCTGCGGCGGAGGTGATCTTTGACGATGGCAGTCTTTCGGACTTTTTGGAGAATTTTTATCTGACGATAAAAGGCAAGGGCTCCGTCAAGGCAAAGAGCGTCCTCCGGGATGAAATAGAAAAAATAAACTCGGGCATGACCCTTTCCTCGCTGGACAGATTTATGCCCCTGATATACAAAAGGCCTTCCACACTTTTTGATTATATTTCCGGCGGTATGCTACTCGTCAGCGAGAGCTTTTCCGTCAGCGAGAGGGCAAAGGCCTGCGAGGAGCTTTTGTACGAGGATATAAAACTGCTCCTTGAGGAGGGCTTTATCACCCGCGGCCTTGACCGCTTTGCCCTCACCAGAAACGAGCTTATAGATATTTACAATTCCGTCGGAGCGGTTTACCTTGACAACCTCACCCGGGGCAGCTTTGACACCCCGGTGAAGGAGCTTGTAACCGTGACCGCCCGTCAGATCTCCCCCTGGAACGGCTCCTTTGCCCTGCTGCTGGATGATCTTTCCTCCTACAAGGGCAAAGGCGATTGGACAATAGCCATCACCGCAGGCACCGAGAAGGCGGCCTCCGCCCTGAGCTCCGACCTTGTGGCCGAGGGCTTTAACAGTATGTTCCTGCCCGTTATGCCAAAGAACCTGCCTGCCGGTATAATCTGCATCCTGCCGGGCACCCTCTCCTCAGGTTACGAATACCCCAACCAGCGGTTCACCGTTATGACCTATGGGGCAAGGTACGCCATGCCCTCCCGCCAAAAGAAGAAAAGCGTCAGCAAAAAGAACGCCTTCAACAGTCTGGAGGAGCTTCACAAGGGGGATTATATCGTCCACACCATCCACGGCATCGGCATTTTTGACGGCATAACAAAGCTGGAGGCCGGGGGCACAGTTAAAGACTACATCAAGATAAAATACAGCAAGGGCGATATCCTTTACCTCCCCGTAGCGCAGCTGGATCAGGTCTCAAAATACATCGGCCCCAACAGCAACGGCACGGTCAAGCTCAACCGGCTGGGTGGCAAAGAGTGGCAAAAGACCAAAAACAAGGTAAGCTCCGCCGTCCGTGATATGGCGCAGGAGCTTATCACCCTGTATTCTCGCCGTATGGCTCTGAGCGGCCATGCCTTCTCCCCGGATATCGATATGCAAAGCGACTTTGAGCGCCGTTTTGAGTTTGACGAGACCGAAGATCAGCTCCGCTGCATAAACGAGGTCAAGGCGGACATGGAAAAGCCCTGCCCCATGGACAGACTGCTCTGCGGGGACGTGGGCTTCGGCAAAACGGAGGTGGCTCTGCGCGGCGCCTTCAAATGTGTGGCGGACGGCAAGCAGTGCGCCGTTCTGGTACCCACTACAATACTTGCCCTTCAGCACTACCAGACAATCAAGCGCAGGTTTGAGGGCTTCCCCATCGAGGCGGCAATGCTCTCCCGTTTCAGCTCCGCAAAGGAGATAACCTCCACAATAGAGGCTCTGCGCAGGGGCACGGTTGATATCGTCGTGGGCACCCACAGGATGATCTCAAAGGACGTCAAGTTCAAAGACCTTGGTCTTATAATAATAGATGAGGAGCAGCGTTTCGGCGTGGCTCAAAAAGAAAAGCTCAAGGAGCTCTACCCCACGGTGGACGTGCTCACAATGACCGCCACGCCCATACCCAGGACGCTCAATATGTCCATGTCCGGCATAAGGGATATGTCTGTGCTGGAGGAGGCTCCCCAGGACAGACGCCCCGTCCAGACCTACGTCATAGAGCACGATATGGAGGTCCTGGTTCAGGCAATGACGGCGGAGCTCCGCCGAGGCGGCCAGGTCTACTACCTGCACAACAAGGTGGACTCCATCGAACACTGCGCAGCTCAGATAAAAGAGCTTCTGCCTGATGCAAGGGTGGCCATCGCCCACGGTCAGATGCACGAGGATAAACTCAGCGAGATCTGGCGGAGCCTGCTGGAGGGCGAGATAGATATACTTGTCTGCACCACCATAATTGAAACAGGCATAGATGTGCCCAATGTGAACACTCTTATAATAGAAGATGCGGACAAATTAGGCCTTGCCCAGCTACATCAGATAAGAGGCCGGGTGGGGCGCTCCGCAAGGCGGGCAAACGCCTACCTGACTTTTAAAAAGAACAAGGAGCTTTCCGAAATAGCGACACGAAGGCTGGAAGCGATCAGGGAATACACGGAATTCGGCTCCGGCTTCAAGATCGCCATGCAGGATATGGAGCTGCGCGGCGCGGGCAACCTTTTGGGCGCCCAGCAGCACGGCCACATGGAGGCAGTGGGCTACGATATGTATATGAAGCTCCTTCAGCAGGCCATAAGCGAGGAAAAAGGCGAGCCTGTTGAAACCGGCTCGGAGAAGGAATGTCTCATCGACCTGCCCATTGACGCCTATATCCCCCCTGAATACATCTCCAGCGTTCCACACAAGATCAGTATGTACCGGCGCATTGCGGATATCCGCACCCGGGAGGATGCGGAGGACGTTATCGACGAGCTTGTGGACAGGTTCGGGGAGCCGCCGGAGAGCGTACTGGGGCTTATCACCGTCTCCCTGCTCCGTGGTATCGCCATCCGCCACGGTATTTATGAGATCGGCAAAAAGGCCGACAGGCTGGCTCTTTATATAGACGATCTTGATATGAAGAAAATAACCCTGCTCGCACAAAAGCTGCCGGGCAGAATATCCGTCAACGCAAGCGGCAAGCCCCATATCGCGGTAACGGTACGAGGCGGCGAAAATCAGCTTGAACTGCTTAAAAAGGTATTTGATTATCTGGATGAAAATTCCATTGAGACCTGACAGAAAGGAATGTTTTTATGAACAATGTAAAGGAGCTTTATGACCTTTGGCTCAACAACACCGGGAACAACCGGGATATCTACGATGAACTTCTGAGCATAAAGGGCAAGGACGAGGAGATAACAGACCGTTTCTACCGAAACCTTGAATTCGGCACAGCCGGTCTCAGGGGCGTGCTGGGAGCCGGAACAAACCGCCTTAACTCCTACACGGTCAATCAGGCAACACAGGGGCTTGCCACCTACCTTAACAGCGAATTCAAAACCCCCTCCGTCGCCATCGCCTACGACTCCAGAATAAACTCGGACGTTTTTGCCATAGGCTCCGCCTGTGTGCTCGCGGCAAACGGGATAAAGACCTATCTTTACCCCGAGCTTGTACCCACGCCCATGCTTTCCTTTGCCGTCAGAGAGTTGAAGTGCAGCGCCGGTATAAATATCACCGCCAGCCACAATCCGGCAAAATACAACGGCTACAAGTGCTACGACGCCAACGGCTACCAGATAACCGACGAGGCCGCCGCAAAGATCTACGGCTTTATTCAGGATACTGATATCTTCAAGGATATAAAGCTCGCGGATTTTGACAAGGCTCTGGCCGAAGGCATGATAGAATACATCGGCAAAGAGGTCTACGAAAAATTCTACTCCGCGGTGATCAGCAGGCTTGTCAACCCGGAGGTTTGCAAAACCGGCGGTCTTAAGATAATCTACACGCCCCTCAACGGCACGGGTAATATCCCCGTAAGGGAGGTGTTGAGCAGGATCGGCTTCAAGGATGTAAAAGTGGTGCCCGAACAGGAGCTGCCCGACGGCAACTTCCCCACCTGTCCCTTCCCCAACCCGGAGATACGTCAGGCCTTTGAGCGCGCCATAAAACTGGCGGAAAACGACAGAGCGGATCTGCTCCTTGCCACCGACCCGGACTGCGACAGAGTGGGCATCGCCGTGCCGGACAAGGGCGAATACAAGCTCCTCACAGGCAACGAGGTGGGCGCCCTGCTCACCGAATACCTTCTTTCCTGCCGCAAGGCCAACAATACCCTGCCAAAAAACGGAGTTATCCTTAAATCCTTTGTTACCACCAAACTCATCGACGCCATTGCAAAGGATTACAACTGCGCCGTTGTAAACCTGCTCACCGGATTTAAATATATCGGCGAATATATCACAAAGCTGGAGCAGGCAGGCGAAGCTGACAGATTTATACTGGGCACGGAGGAGAGCTACGGCTACCTTTCCGGCACCCACGCCAGAGACAAGGACGCGGTTGTTGGCTCAATGCTCATCTGCGAAATGACCGCTTATTACAGATCGAAGGGCAAGACCCTGATACAGGTGCTTGACGAGCTGGCGAAGAAATACGGCGTTTACCTGAACACCCTGCTCAACTTCACCTTTGAGGGCGCCGACGGTATGGAGCGCATGAAGCAGATCATGTCCAATCTGCGCAAAACAGTTCCGGCAAAGATCGCCGGCAAAGACATTGTTTCGGTTTCGGATTACAGCAGCAGCGAGACGCGGAACACAGCCACCGGCGAGGTAACACCCATAAATCTGCCAAAGTCCAACGTGGTGGAGTTCATTTTGTCAGACGGCAGCGGAGTTATCGTACGCCCCTCCGGCACCGAGCCTAAGATAAAGCTCTATATCACCTCGGTATCGGACAGCAAGGCTGCCGCCGCTGAAACCGCCGACAGCATCGGCGAAGAGATGAAAAAACTGATGGGTATTTGCTGAGGAAAGGAAAATCAAAATGAACAGAAAAGTAGTCAGAGTTATAGCCTTGATAATGGCCATCCTTATGTTCGGCAGCGTTCTGACAGTTGCCCTCACGTCATTTTTGAAATGATAACCCCGGCCGGGTTTTAAGGGTATCTGCCATTGACCCAATAATAAAATCAAGAGTTTCTCTCCCGCAATAATTGCCGAAGAGGAACTCTTTTTATTAGCGCATTTTAATTTTTATATATTGATTTGAAACGGTCGGTCGTGCCCGCCCCTGCACAGGTTAGGGCTTGACTTTGCTGTGTTTTAAATCACGCGCCGTAGGGAACGCCGCCCTCGGTGTTCCCATATAAAAATCCGTACTCGCAAAATTTGACCAAACAGAAAAACAATTAAAAAAACGGTTCTTCACGAGAAATTGTGGGATGGCACTACATTTTTATGTACTGTTTTGTGTGCTGATATAAAGCAGAAGGCAAAAAGATCCGGCTCCCTTGTGTAAAGGGAACTGTCATGCGTCAGCATGACTGAGGGATTGTTTATAAAAATTGCTGTTTCAGATAGGGACAAGTTCTGACTTTTCAGCCTGACAATCCCCCCCGAGTTGCCTTGCGGCAACCCACCTCCCTCATTGAGGGAGACTGAAATTGGGCTCCCTCCCGGAGGGAGCTGGCACGAGCAACGCGAGTGACTGAGGGAGTATCGTGCAGGGGACGGTTCCCACACCGAGAACAATTATGCCTCCCTTTACACAAGGGAGGCTGTTGTCAGAGCTTTTTGAAGTCAGCAAATTTGTTTAAGAACTCCCACAAAAATCCGTGAAGATCGAAAAAACAGCCACGGCGAACCGTGGCTGTCCTGATTAGTTCAATTATTTAGTCAGACTTTAAATTAGTCTTCCTTCTTGCCGCATACGAAAGCTGCTGCAGCTGCTACTGAAAGAACTGCGAAAACAGCGATAGCTGCTGTTGAACCGGTCTTGGGGTTGTCGGGAAGTGAGGGAGCGGGAGCTGCGCCGTAGGTGTAAAGCTTTGCGCCGGCGTTGAGGATCTTGGAAGCCTGGAGCTTCTTAACAACGTCGTCTCTGCTTACGCCAGCCTTCTCAAGGCCTGCGAAGAAAGCGTCAGCAACTGCGGGCATACCAGCTGAAAGATCGGTATCCTTGAGAGCCTCTCTGATGCCGTCAAGGCCGCCGTCAAGGTTAAGCTTGCCGCCGGAAAGCTTGTTGATGGACTCTGCTGTGGTCTTAAGAACGTTGTTGAGCTGCTCGGGATTAACATCGCTGAGCATAGCCTTAAGGCCTTCGAAATCTGTAGCTGTGTTAAGGAGCTCGGAGAAGATTGACTTTGCCTTCTCGCCGACTTCTGCTACCTTCTCGTCATCGACTAAATCCTTAGCCTTCTCGATAGCTGCGCCAACGGTATCGCTGATCTCTGATTTTACGTCCTCAGCCTTATCTTCGATGGTTGCTGCTGCGTCCTCAAGCTCGCTTGCGACTGCGACTGCGGGATCTGCTGTTTCTTTTGCGTCCTCTGCGAATGCCATAACAGACATTGAAAGGCACAGAACAAGTGCAAGAATGATGCTCATTGCTTTTTTCATGGTGAAAAACATCCTTTCATTTCAATAATGTATTCTTTGCTCGTCTATGATAACACAGACGCATCGGGTTTGTCAATAGAAAATACAATAAAATCGTTATATTTTTTACAGGTATTTTTTAACAAACCCGATGGGAAATTTTATTATGTTTTTGTCGATATTACTCTTCTTCGTTTGCTTTGGACTCTTCAATGACCTTCTGCGCCACGTTCTGAGGAGCGTCCTCGTAACGGGCAAACTCTATTGAGAAGTAGCCTTTGCCTGCGGTTATTGAACGAAGGACAGTGGCGAAATCGCCCATTTCAGCCATGGGGACTTCGGCTACAAGCTCCTGCATCTTGGGCTCGTCTGCGGGTCCCATGCCAAGCACGCGGCCGCGGCGCTTTGTAACGTCGCCCATGATGTCGCCCATTTTGTCGTCCGGAACATAAGCCTTAAGGGTGCCGATAGGCTCAAGGATCGTGGGCTGAGCGTTGGGGATACCGTTCTTGAAAGCGATGGCGGCAGCCGTCTTGAACGCCATTTCAGAGGAGTCTACGGGGTGATATGAGCCAAAGTAAAGGGTCGCCTTGATGCCCACCATGGGGTAACCTGCGATAAGACCCTTTGCCACGCACTCGCGAAGACCTTTTTCAACTGCCGGGAAATACTGCTTGGGCACTGAACCGCCGACGATCTCCTCGCAGAATTCCAGACCGTCGCAATCACAGGGCTCAAAGCGGATGTAAACATCGCCGAACTGGCCGTGACCGCCGGACTGCTTCTTATGGCGGCCCTGAACCTCGACCTTCTTGCGAATGGTCTCTCTGTAAGCGACCTTGGGAACGGTCAGATCGACCTCAACGCCGAACTTGTTCTTGAGCTTGGAAACGATAACATCAAGATGCTGCTCGCCCAGGCCGGAAAGTATCTGCTCACGGGTCTCCGTGTTGGTCTCGAACTTGATGGTAAGGTCTTCTTCCGCAAGACGTGAAAGACCTGATGCTACCTTCTCCTCCTCGCCCTTCTTGCGAACCTTGACCGCCATTGAAAGGCAGGGCGCCGGGAAGGTGATGCCCTCAAGGTTGATGACGTTCTTGGCGCTGCAGAGGGTGTCGCCGGTGTTGATGCCGTTGAGCTTGGTAACAACGCCGATGTCGCCTGCGGGGATAGAGCCTGCGTCCTCCTGCTTGCCGCCGCGGACGGTGACTATCTTGCCCATTCTCTCGCTCTCGCCTGTACGGGCGTTATACGCGGGCACGTCGGAGGTGATCTTGCCGGAAACTACCTTGAAGAATGACATTCTGCCAACGAAGGGGTCGGCGATGGTCTTGAAGCAGATCGCCGCAAGGGGGCCGTTCTCGTCACAGGGAACGTCCTTGTCCCCTGCCTTTTCGCCGGCATATTCAGCCGCCGAGGGGGCGCTGGCAACAATGCCGTTGAGCAGGAGGTCTACCGCGTCCGTCGTGTAACCGGCGCAGGCATATACGGGGTAGATCAAGCCGTTGGCTATACCGATGGAAAGACCCTTTGCTATCTCCTCGGGGGTGAACTCCTCGCCCTCAAAGAATTTTTCCATAAGCTCGTCATCCGCTCCTGCGACTGCTTCCTTGAAAGCGTCCTGCAGCTCTGCCAGATGATCGTCGGCAGGGATGGCAACCTCAGAGGCCTTGCCATTATCGTATTTGTACGCCTTGTTTGCGGAAAGGTCGATGTAGCACTCCACCTTGTCACCGTTCATGTGGGGAACGACTACGGGGCAAAGGGATGTGCCCACTTCTTCTTTAAGAGCCTCAAAGGTCTTGAAGAAATCCGCGTTCTCGCTGTCGCACTTCGTGACTACGAACATCTTTGCGATGCCGCGCTTGTCAGCAGCCTTGCAAGCCTTCTCGGTGCCCACGCTGTAGCCTGAACCGGCTGAGGTGACAACAAGGGCGCACTCTGCCGCGCGCATACCCTCGCTGATGCCGCCTGCGAAGTCAAAAAGACCGGGAGTGTCTATTATGTTGATCTTGGTGTTTTTCCATTCGATGGGAGCCACTGCCGTGGATACTGTGGCTTTGCGCTTCTTTTCCTCCGCGTCAAAGTCCATTACTGTGTTGCCATCCGCAACTCTGCCCAGTCTGTCGGTGGCCTTTGCTATGAAAAGCATTGCCTCCGCCAAAGTGGTTTTACCCCTGCCGCCGTGTCCGGCAAGGACAATATTTCTGATGTCTTTTGCGTTGTAGGCCTTCAAAGTGTCTACCTCCTTGTAATGTATAAGTGAAGATTAGCAGATACAGTAAGTTAAATACCAAATCATACACTAACAAAGACCATTGTAACACAACAGTTTTGCATTTACAATGATTTTTTTCTCAATTAAACAAACAAACCCGGGTTTTGTGCAATTTGTTGAACACAGTGTCCGAAATTACAGCAAAATCACGTTACCGGCCTGCTCCAAGCCGCAGATATCGGGCTTTGGCATGGCCATTGTGAACATATCCTCCAGCGCGCATTCCGCGGCAAAGACCTGCCGCGCCTCCGGGCTGAGACCCTGAACGTCAGAGAACCTCATAACTACGGGCAGCTCCGCGGCGTTCCTTGCCTCGCGCAGTATCTCCCTTCCCCTCCCGTTCAGCGCCAAAGGCTGAATGTACGGGGGCAGACCCGCCGAAAGCTCCCGGGTCAGCCCCAGAAAGCTGTGCAAAACCACCCTGCGGATACGGGCATGGGTATAGCGTTTTGTTTTTGCTCCGTCATAAAGCTCCTCCAGAGTCACCGACGACCGGACGGCTGAATATATCCTGTTTTCTATGCCCTCGGAAATATCCGGCGCCTTTGCGATATCTTCCGGGCTCAGTCTGCGCAGGGCGCACAGCGCCGCCCTCTCTATGTTCTTCAGGGAGACCGGCGCCCTGCCTGCCTCTATTTCTTCCTTTAATATTTCGGCGGAGGACAGATATTCCTCCGGGAATTCCCCGGCAAACAGTTTTTCACGTATCTCCGCGCCGCTGGAAAAGCCCCCCTCGGCAGGCCGGTCGTGCCCGGCGCCCTGCCTTTTGACGGCATAGGGAACAATGGAGGAGCCAAGGGCGTTGAGTGCCTTGACGTACTCCACGCCCAGTATATCATTGGGGGATCTCAGCACCGCAGAGGCCTCCGGCCGCAGGTTTTCCAGCGCCCTTTCCCGGGCGGCGGCAAAGGTCATGGACAGCTCAAGTCCTTCTTTTAAAAGTCCGGGGTACTTTTCGTCGTTTTCCCCTGCGGCGGCCGCTTTTATCGCCTCAACATCCCCCGACTCGCTGCCAAAGCACAGGGTATCCACGCAACCGAGGGAGTCCAAAAGCCTCACTCCACCCACAGCAAACCTGTTTGCCCCGGCGCTTGACCATGGGGCGGGCAGACCCAGCACCAGATCCGCTCCGTTGAGCACCGCCGCCTTTGCCCGGGCGCGCTTTTCGGCAACGGCGAAGTCCCCCCGCTGCACCGCGTTGCCGCTCATCACTACCACTATCCTCTCAGCCCCCAGCTCACGGAGCCTTTTGAGCTGATAGGCGTGGCCAGTGTGGAAGGGATTGTATTCCGCAATAATTCCTGCCGTTTTCATGTTGAAATATCCTTTCGGTCAATCGGCGTCACGCCGAAAAAGTTTATATCACACATAAATGATAACATAAAAAGCGAAAAAGTAAACACAAACACCCTTATTTCCGTTGCCTGAAAAACAACTCTATGTTATAATGTTAAAAAATCAACGTTTAAAAATTTTTGGAGCAAAAAATGGAAACGAAAGAAAGCAAGGCTCTTGTAAAAAAACAATATATATCCATACTGCTCGCCTGGGCGGTGTACGTTTCCGCTTATTTCGGCAGATACAGCTACAGCGCGAACATCGCCCTTATGGAACAGGGCTACGGCGGAGCGGCTCACACAAACGCCGAGGCCGGGCTTGTGATGACCTTCTTTGCCATCACCTACGGCGCGGGGCAGATCATCCACGGCATTTTGTGCAGACGGTACTCCCGCAGATTTGCGGTGCCGGCGGTGCTGACTGTCTCCGGTGCGGTCAACCTGCTGATATTCATCGGCGTCCCCTTCGGGGCTGTCAAATATCTCTGGATGCTCAACGCCGCCTGTCAATCCGTCCTGTGGTCGCTGATAATGCAGATCATCAGCGAAAACGTGGGGGAACGGCTCATGCATAAAGCCGTGCTGGCCATGAGCACCACCACCTCCTTCGGCACCCTGTTTATCTACGCCATGAGCGCCTGGTTTGCAAAGAGCAATTATCTTATGACCTTTTTTGTCAGCTCTATCGTGCTGGTCTCTTCGGCAGTGATCTGGATGCTTTTTTACCGCCCCGGCGATTTTCTCAAAAACGCCGCTCACGGGGACGAACCCGGCTCGGCTAAAAAGCCTTTTGACAAGGCCTCCCTTCTTGCGCCCATAATACTGCTTCTGATCTTCTCCTTCCTTGTCAACTTCAACAAAGACGGGCTCCAGACCTGGGTACCGGTGATACTCAAGAACCTCCACGGCATGAGGGACGAGCACTCCATCCTGCTGACCCTGATCCTGCCCCTGTTCGGGGTCTTCGGCTCGTCGGCGGCGGTGCTTACGAACAAAAAGATAAAGAGCATACTGGCCATCATCCTGATTTTTTCCGGCTTTACCGCCCTGTTCAACACAGCGGTCATTCTGTTCAAGAACAGCCTTGTGATCACCCTTGTCTGCTTCGGCTTCCTTGAGCTGTTCCTTCACGGCGCCTCCAGCGCCATAGTGAGCATCTTCCCTCTGGCGATGCGCGAGAAAATAAGCTCCGGCCTGCTGGCGGGCATCCTTGACGGCAGCGCGTACCTTGGCAGCGGCATAAGCTCCTACGCCCTGGGCAAGATAGCGGACGTCACCGGGGGCTGGAACAGCGTGTTCGCGACCCTGCTGGGCTCCGCCTGTTCCATACTGATCTTCGGGGGCGTTTATATGATAGCGTCAAAACACAAGGCCGTTAATGCCCGCGCTTCACACTTGTAATTTGTTGACTTTTTGTGTTGTAAATGATATAATTTTTAAGCAAATTCACATATGTGGCAGGGGGATTTTCGTGAAAGCAAAAACTTCTGACGTTTCCGTAAAAGATATGCTTATTTTGGCAGCATCTTTTTTGCTCGTTTGTCTTAACGCTTACACAAAAATTTTCGTTGGTTTAGCATTAGCTCTTTTACTTGTTTTTATAATCAGGCAAAGAAACTCTATAAAAGATAATCTCGAAACCGCAAAAAAAGCCAAATCAGGGTTGCTTTTCTGCTTGCTTGCGGCCTTATTGTTTTCGTCAGGCATTGTGCTTAACGGCAGCGTATCGGAGGCTTTTTCTTCCGTCAGGCAGGCGGTCGCCTCCGGGCTGATGATACTTGTCGTTTTCCTGTTTGTGTTTCTCATCTTTTCATTTGCGTTAAAACAATTTGATCGCCAATGGGAAAAAGCGAACGCTCCCAGAGAACATACGGGGATAATGTTTGCGCTGTTTCTTTGTGTGTTCGGGCTTTATTTTCTGCTGTACTATCCCGGCATTTTTACCCCGGACAACGCCGCTCAGATGCAGCAGTGCGCAGATCTTTCAACGCTGAACGGACACCATCCGGTTTTGCATACGCTGCTGTTGTATGCGCTGGTCTACGCTCTCGGCAGAGGGAGCCCGGTACCCTACATTATTTTTCAGATCCTGTTGTCCTCCGCGATATACTCCTATTGCTGTCACTGGATCGCGGTACGGATAAAGAACAACGTCATTTACCTGTTATCATTTTTGTTTTTGCTTCTTCACCCGTATTTCGGTCTGTCTTCGGTCAGCCTGTGCAAAGATTATATTTTCGGTCCGATCCTTTTACTGTTTGTTGTTTTGCTGGCAGACGCAGCCATTGCGGGAGAAGAGTCGCTGAAATCAAAAAAGAACCTTTTCCTTTTGACGCTTTCCGCGATCCTTGTCTGTATGCTCCGCAATAACGGCATCGCCATAATCGCGCTGCTTATAGTCGCGGCTGTCGTTAGAATAAAAACCTTTGGCAAAAAGTTTTTGGGCGCGCTTGTTGTTTCTTTCGCCCTTGTGCTTGCGTTTCAGTTTATCCTGACGCCTCTGGCAAGCATAAAAAAAGGGAGCATAGTCGAAGCTCTCGGAGTGCCCCTTCAGCAAATCGCAAGAACAGTGTATGACGGCGGCAACTATGAGTCGGAAAGGGAATATGTGACCTCCCTGCTCCCTGAGGAAACGATCAAGGAGGTTTTTTCCGAAAAAAGCGTCGATCCGATCAAATTTAACGAAAATTTCAACAAAGAGATCATAGAGAATGACGTTCCCGGCTTCCTTAAAGTCTGGGCTAAGCTGCTGCCGAAAAATCTGCTCTCCTATTGCCGCGCGTATTTTGTTTTGTCCGAATCCGTTTGGAATCCTTTTTCAAACACGGCGATGATAGAGCCGCACAGCGACTCGGTGAATTTTACGAAAACAAATTTTTCTCCGGTATTTCCCGGACTCACCGAAAAATTCGAGCTGATCTTGAATTTCTGGCAGTTCAGCCGCTACACCCCGGGGCTTAAAATGCTTTGGAACCCCGCGGCGTACTTTATCTTTTATCTGTTATGCTGCGCCCGGATATGCCTGCGCAAAGGCAAGGGGTATTTAATGCCTTTTATTCCCTGCTTTTCCGTGTGGATGATCGTAGCTCTGATGACACCCGCGGCGCTGGTGGGCAGGTATTTGAACTGTATGATAGTATGTTTCCCTGTTTATATTTCGCTTTTGGCTTACAACGAAAAACAAATTGACAGAGGGTGAAGAGATGGATAAGATAGCGGTTTTGATCCCATGTTACAACGAGGAAAAAACCATCGGGAAAGTGGTAAGCGATTACCGGCATTATCTTCCCGACGCGACCATTTATGTGTACGACAACAATTCAAAGGATCTGACCGCAAAGGTCGCGGAAGAAGCCGGAGCGATCGTCAGATATGAGCATATGCAGGGCAAGGGCAACGTCATTCGCAGGATGTTCAATGAGATCGACGCGCAGTGCTATCTGATGATCGACGGAGACGACACCTATCCTGCGGAGAATTCTCCCGAAATGGTGAAATGCGTGTTGGAAGAACAGGTGGATATGGTCATTGGTGACAGGCTGTCGTCAACGTATTTTACCGAAAACAAAAGGCCGTTTCACAATTTTGGTAACTCGATAGTCCGTCTTTTGATAAACACTTTTTTCAAATCCAACGTAAAAGATATCATGACCGGATACAGGGCGTTCAGCTACAGGTTTGTAAAGACTTTTCCCGTGTTGTCCAAGGGCTTTGAAATAGAAACTGAAATGACCATCCACGCCATTGACAAAAATATGTCGATGAAAAATGTTGTGGTAAATTATCGCGACAGACCCGACGGCAGCGAATCCAAGCTGAACACCTACTCGGACGGAATAAAGGTTTTGAGAGAAATAATAAAACTTTACAGGAACTACAAGCCGGCGGTGTTTTTCAGCTTGATAGCCGTACTGCTGGCGCTTGTTTCCACCGCGTTTCTCATACCGGTTCTGATCGCTTATTTTAAGACGGGGCTTGTTGAACGGTTCCCCACGCTGATAGTCTGCTGCTTTGTTTATGTGGCGGCGCTGCTCTCATTCTTTTGCGGCAGGATACTGTCCTGTATCGTACAAAAAAACAAACAGGATTTTGAGATATGTCTTCGCACGGCAACGGATAAATATAAAAGTCTGATGAACGGTTCCGAAGACAAATAACAAAATAAAAAACGATCACGGCCGAGTCGGGAACATCTCCCTGCTCAGCCGTGTTTTTTTTGATTTTAAAAATCCGCAGAGCCGGTGGTTCTGGGGAAGGGGAGCACGTCCCGGATATTTGAAATGCCCGTCAGGTACATTACCATCCTCTCAAAGCCAAGGCCGAAGCCGCAGTGCTTCGTGCCGCCGTAACGGCGGAGGGCAAGATACCACCAGGAGGCGTCCTCGTCCA
>CAMOTT010000002.1 GCA_946626015.1 uncultured Clostridia bacterium
AAAAGCAGAATGACGGCACAATAAAGATCACCATCGAGCTTAAGCCCGAGATGAACTCCCAGCCCTACTACCAGACAAAAAGTACCGCCAGCGCGGTGGGAGCAATGTTCGGCCCCATCTCCAAGCAGGATATAGACAAGGAGCTTACCGGCAACAGGGCTGTTAAGATCGTTGTTAAAGATGTTGACTATGACCTCAAGTATTATAACTGCATAGCCACCATCGTTTATGATCCGGCAACAAAGCACGTTAAGACCATCAGCCAGCTTATGGATACTCTTATCACTGTCAACAGCGGTAAAGTTCTCGGCAGCTCATTCACAGGCTCAGCCGTGCTTCACGACGATCTTAAGATCTACAATATCAAATATTGATTTTAAATATCGAAAGTTGATTTATTTCAGTCTTTTGCATAAATCCGCACTTAAAGGGAGGGCTTCCACGCCCTCCCTTTTATCACATTATTGCAACATTTGAAAATATTACAAAGAAAATCGGAGTCTGCAATATATTAAAAAGCAGCCTCCCTCACGCAGAGAAAGACTGCTTTTTATCATATTTTTTCGGTTATTTTACCGCTTCTTTTATAACCTCAAGAGCCTTTATCAAAAGCTCCTCCGGGATATTAAGTGGCGGGAGCAGACGGACTTTATCCTTTGCCTTGATGGGCAATACGCCGTTTTTCATACATTCGGCGATAACTTCCCCGGCGTCCTTTTCCGTCTTTATGCCGATCATAAGCCCCATGCCGTCAACGCTGACAACGCCTGGCTGACCGGCGAGGGTATCAAAGATCAGCTTTGATTTTTTACGGACTTCCGCCAGAAAGCTGTCGTCCAGCCTGTTTATAACGGATAACGCCGCGGCGGCGCAGATGGGGTTGCCGCCGAAGGTGGAACCGTGACTCCCGGGGGTCAGGACGTTTTCGGTTTTTGCCGAGAGCATTGTGGCGCCCAGAGGCAGACCTCCGGCCAGACCCTTTGCAGTGGAGACAACGTCCGGGGAGATGCCGTAGTTCATATAGGCGTACAGTTTGCCGCTCCTGCCGTTGCCGCTCTGCACCTCGTCGCACATGAGCAGCACGTCGTATTTTTCGCACAGCTCCGCCAGCCCGTGAACATAGGCCTCCGGCAGGGGCATAACGCCGCCCTCGCCCTGTATGGGCTCAATAAGTATACCGGCGCATTTTTCGGTTTTGAAAACCTCCTCTGCCTCGGCAAGGTCGCCCACTGTTACGGAAACAAAACCCGGAGTGAGGGGGGTGAAATCCTTGTGGAACACATCCTGCCCTGTGGCGGCAAGGGTGGTAAGGGTCCTGCCGTGAAAGCTGTTCTTCAGGGTGACTATCGTATAGTAGTCGGAGCCTTTTTTGTCTGCGGCATATTTTCTCGCCACCTTGATGGCGCATTCGTTTGCCTCCGCGCCTGAGTTGGAGAAGAAAACCTTTTTCATCCCGGTGCGCTCACAGAGCTGCTGCGCAAGGAGCGCGCAGGGTTCTGAGTAATACAGGTTTGAGGTGTGCTGTAAAACGCCGGCCTGCTTTGCCACCGCCTGAGCCCAGATATCATCTGAGTAGCCAAAGGTGTTCACCGCTATACCGGCGGAAAGGTCAATGTATTCCTTTCCCTCATCGTCCCAGACCAGAGAGCCTTTGCCCCTGACAAGAGCCACGGGAAAACGGCCGTAGGTGTGGGCTATGTATTCGTTGTCAAGCTGTTTTATATTCATGGCTTACTCCTTTGTAAACATTGTGCCGATGCCTTCGTTTGTGAGCATTTCGATTAGTATGGCGTGGGGGATCCTGCCGTCGATTATAAACACACGGTGCACGCCCCAGCTTATGGCGTCGGTGCAGCATTTGATCTTCGGGATCATACCGCCGGAGATTATGCCCTCTTTGATAAGCTCCTCCGTCTCATCGCATTTGATGGTGGGGATAAGGCTGTCCGGGTCGTTCACGTCCCGCATAACGCCGCTGATATCGGTCATGCTGATAAGGCTTTCCGCCTCCAGCTTGCCGGCGATCTTTGCCGCCGCTGTGTCCGCGTTGACGTTGTAGACGTTGCCATCCTTGTCGCAGGCAACGGTGGAGATAACGGGGATGTAGCCCTTCTCCAGCACGTCGATTATGGGCTGGACGTTCACGTCCGTGATCTCGCCCACAAAACCCAGACGGTCGTCCTTGACCTTTGCCTGAATGATGTGACCGTCTATTCCCGAAAGGCCTATGGCGTTGCCGCCCTTTGTGCCGATAAGGTTCACAAGTGATTTGTTGACCTTGCCCGCAAGCACCATCTGTACTACGTCAACGGTCTCTTTGTCAGTGATACGCAGACCGTCCACAAATTGGCTTTCCTTGCCGACTTTTTTGAGCATATCCGTTATCTCGGGGCCTCCGCCGTGGACAAGCACGACCTTTACTCCGATAAGGTTGAGCAAAACGATGTCACGCATAACGGAGTCCTTGAGCTTTTCGTTTATCATGGCGTTGCCGCCGTATTTTACAACAACGACCTTGCCGGTGTATTCCTGGATATAGGGCAGAGCGTGTACCAGTATTTTTGCCCTTTTGGCGTTTGATATCTCCATTGATTTTTCCTCCATTATCAGGTGCGGTAGTCGCCGTTTATTTTAACGTAGTCATATGTAAGGTCACAGCCCCAGGCGGTTGAAGAACAGTCGCCGTCATTGAGGCTCACCAGAATTTCGATCTCGCTCTCCGTGAGCACTTTCTTTGCCAGATCCTCTGAGAATTCCACGCCCTCACCGTTGCGGCAAACCTCCACTTCGCCCGCCTTTGATTTAAAGGAAACGCCGATCTTGTGCACGTCCACCGGGGCTCCGCTGTAACCGATGGCACAAAGCACCCTGCCCCAGTTGGCGTCCGCGCCAAACATGGCGGCCTTTGTCAGGGAGGAGCATATTACGCTCTTTGCCACGGTCTTGGCCGTCTGCTTGTCGGCGGCTCCGTCCACCTTGCACTCAAGGAGCTTGGTGGCGCCCTCGCCGTCCCCGGCTATCCGTCTGCAAAGGTAGACGGAAACAGTGTTGAGGGCCTTCATAAAGGCGTTGAAGGCTTCGCCCTCGCTGTCGATGAGCTTGTTCCCGGCCATGCCGTTTGCCAGCACGCAGACCATATCGTTTGTTGAGGTGTCTCCGTCGATGGAGATCATGTTGAAGGTCTCGGCGATATCTCCGGAAAGGGCTTTTTGAAGCATCGCGGGGGAGATGGCGCAGTCGCTGGTGATAAAAACGAGCATGGTGGCCATATTGGGGTGGATCATGCCCGAGCCCTTGGCGATACCGCCGATGCGGCACTCCACGCCGTCGATCTCAAAAGAGACAGCAACTTCTTTTAACCTTGTATCAGTGGTCATTATTCCCTCGGCCGCCTCCGCCGAATTATTTCCCAGAGCTTTGTGCAGCAGGGGGATGCCGACCTTGAAGGGCTCGATATCCATAGGCAGGCCGATGACCCCCGTGGAGGCCACAACTATATCCGAGGCTTTAAGGGAAAGCTCCTCGGCCAGCAGCTTGCAGGTATCCTCAGCCAGCTGCTCGCCGCCGGTGTTGCAGGTGTTGGCGTTGCCGCTGTTGCAGATGATAGCCTGAGCGTAGCCGTCGGAAATGTGATTTTTTGTCACGGCCAGGGGAGCGCCCTTGACCAGGTTGGTGGTATAGACTGCCGCCGCGGCCGCATTTCTTTCGCTGTATATGAGGGCAATGTCGCGCTTTGTTTTATTCTTCCTTATTCCGCAGTGAACCCCTGCCGCAGTAAATCCCTTTGCGGCGCAAACTCCGCCTTCGATCATTTTCATAAAGCAGTCCTCCTTTTTAAATCTCAAGCCCTGTTTCCGGGGCCAGACCTAATTTTATATTCATACATTCTATTGCCGCGCCGGAAGCGCCCTTGCCCAGATTGTCGTATGTGGCGCAGAGGATTATTCTGTCATTGTTGCCGTAGGCGGCAACCGCCATGGTATCCTTGCCGGAGAGGGCGCCGGCGTTCAGAAAGCCCTCCTCGCCGCAGTCGGCGCAGTAAACGATGGGGGTGTTGTACTGAGCCTTGTATATTTTTGCGATGTCCTCAACAGAAGCGCCCTTGAGCATTGACTTGTGCAGTGGAACAGTCACCTGCATACCGCTGTAAATATCCGCCACCACGGGACAGAATACCGGGGGGATATCAACGCCGGTCTGGCACTGCATCTCCTTAAGATGCTTGTGGGTCTGCCCCAGCCCGTATTGTCTGGGAGCGTGGAGCAGGGGATCCCTGTCCTGAGCCTCATACTGGGCGATCATCTTTTTGCCGCCGCCGCTGTAACCTGTCAAGGAAAAACAGGAAAGGGGAGCGGAGCTCTCCAAAACCCCGGCCTTTATCAGGGGGTAAACAAGGGCGATAAAGCCGCTGGCATGGCAGCCCGGGGAGGCTATGCGGTCGCAGGCCAATATCTTTTGCCTGTGCTCCGGGGATAATTCCGGAAAACCGTAGGCCCAGCCGTCAGCTGTTCGGTGGGCGGTGGAGGTGTCGATTATCACGGCGCTGCTGCCCTCGGCCAGGGCGACGGCCTCTCTGGCGGCGTCGTCCGGCAGGCAGAGGAAAGATATATCGGATTGGAAGATAGCTTCCTTTATGCTTTTTGGATCCTTGCGCAGCTCGTCCGGGAGGATCAAAAGCTCTATATCCTTCCTTTCTTTCAGCCGTTCATATATGCGCAGCCCGGTGGTTCCGGCGCTGCCGTCAATAAAGATTTTATTCATGAAAATTTCCACCTATTTTAAATGATTGCATAATTTTTCGTAAATTATAACATCTAATGAATAAAAATTCAACCTATTGAATAATTATCAAGAGATTTTTGTATAGTTGCTGAAAGGAATACCCATAAGATCCCCGGGTTTTGTACAATAAAGCAAAAACAGACGGCTGAAAAAAACAACAGTCTGTTTTATGCGAAAAATATTCGTTTTGCTTAAGGCTGTATACGCGCCTCAGTATGTATTCTCACAGACCTCTTTTATCTTTGCCTGCATTTTCAGAAAATCCTCAAAGGCCTCCGGCTTCTGCCGTGGGTTTCTTAACAGTGCGGCGGGGTGGAAGGTGCCCATCATCAGTACGCCCTTCTTTTCAAAAAACTCGCCGTGCTGTTTTGTGACCTTGAAATTTTCGTCGATGAGCCGCTGGGCGGAGATCCTGCCCAGGCAGACAATGATCTTCGGGTGCATCAGGCGAACCTGCTCACGGAGCCATCCGATGCAGGCGTTCTGCTCCTCGGGCTTAGGATCCCTGTTCTTAGGCGGGCGGCACTTGACCATGTTGGCGATATATATATTCTTTTTGCGGTCAAGGTCAACAGCGTCAAGGAATTTGTCCAGAAGCTGACCGCCTCTGCCCACAAAGGGTTCCCCCTGAAGATCCTCGTTTTCACCGGGGCCTTCGCCTATAAACATTACCTCCGCCTTTTCGTTGCCTGTGCCGAAAACAAGGTTTGTCCTCGTTTCGCAAAGCTCGCACTTGCGGCAATCCATGCAGGCGGATCTCAATTCTTCCCAAGTGTTCATAATATTATTTCAGCAATCCTTTATACATTCTGATATATTCGTTTGCGGAGCGACCCCAGCTGAAGTCGCAGAGCATGGCTCTCTTTGTGAGTATGCTCCAGCCTTCCTTGTCCGTGTAGCCGAAAATGGCGCGGCGGATGGTGTGGAGCATATCATGGGCGTTGTAGTTCTCAAACACAAAGCCGTTGCCCTCGCCCGTGCCGCTGTCCACAATAGAGTCCTTTAAGCCGCCTGTCTGACGGACGATGGGAATGGAACCATAGCGGAGCGCCACCATTTGAGCCAGACCGCAGGGCTCGCTCTTGGAGGGCATAAGGAAGATATCCGAACCGGCGTAGATCTGCCGCGAAAGCTCGGGAACAAAGCCGATATAAACACCCACCTTGCCCGGATAACGGGTGGCCATTTCGTTAAAGAAGCTCTCGTATTTCCATTCGCCGGAGCCGAGAACAGCAATCTGAACGTCCTCGGTGTTGATAAGCTCTTCAAGCACTGCTTTGACCAGATCCAGACCCTTGTGCGCGACGAGCCTTGAAACCATGCCGATGATCGGAACGTCGGGTCTGACTTCAAGCCCCAGCCGCTTTTGAAGAGCCTGCTTGTTGACAGCCTTGTTTGAGATATCCTCCGCGGAGTAGTTGGCGGCAATGGCCTTGTCCGTAGCCGGGTCATAGCTCTCGGTGTCGATGCCGTTCAGGATGCCCCGGAGCTTGTAGCTGCGCTGGTTGAGTATATTGTCCAATCCGTGGCTGAACCAGGGGTCAAGTATCTCTTTTGCATAGGTGGGGCTGACGGTGCTCACAAGGTTTGCGCACTCGATGCCGCCCTTCATAAGGTTAATATCCCCGTCATGGTCAAGCAGAGAGGCGTAACGCTCCTCCACGCCTAAAACGTCGTTGAGCACGCCGTAACCGTAAACGCCCTGGTACTGGATATTATGGATGGTAAATACGGTTTTTATATTCTCAAAGCCCTCTCTTGTGGCGTACATGGTGTGGTAGTAAACCGGAACAAGAGCCGTCTGCCAGTCGTTACAGTGGATGATGTCGGGCTTAAAGCCGATGTGCGGGATTATTTCCAGAACGGCTCTTGAAAAGAATGCGAATCTTTCCGCATCGTCGTAATGGCCGTACATACCCTCGCGCTTGAAATAATATTGGTTATCGATAAGGTAATATATAACGCCGTCGCGCTTAGCCTCAAAAATACCGCAGTACTGGCGGCGCCACGCCACCGGCACGGTGATGTTTGTGATGAATTTCATGGAGTCTTTAAGCTCCTGACTGATGGAGTCATAAAGGGGTATTACCACACGGCAGCCGATAAGCCTTTTCCTCAAAGCCTTGGGCAGGGAGCCTGCCACCTCGCCCAGTCCGCCACTGGCGGCAAAGGGCAGCGCCTCGCTTGCTGCATATAAAATCTTCATAGTATTTTACACCGTTTAAAAATAAACGCCTTTCTTTATATTTTCAAAATCAAACAGTAATATTTTTACCAACGCAAACAGGATAATCCGAAGCGCCGCAAAGAACTTTGCCGGGCTTCAATGTAACGCCCTTGTCAAAGATGACGTTTTCCGCCCTTGCGCCCTCTCCGATATAGCTGTCCTGCATGATGATGCTGTTTTTGACCACCGCGTTCTTCGCTATCACAACGTCCATGAACAGGATGCAGTTCTCAACTGTGCCGTAGATCTTGCATCCGTCGGCCACAAGGGAGTTCACTGCGCTTGAACCCAGAGCGTAGAAGGCCGGCTCGTTGTCGCGCACCTTTGTAAAAACGGGACGGTCGGGATGGAAGAGCGCCTTGCGGTTATCCTTGTCAAGGAGCTCAAGGCTGATATCAAAATAGCTTTGCAGGCTGTCGACAACGCGGACAAAGCCGGTTGCTTCATAGCCGTATATCTTGAGCCTTTCTATATTTCGGCCGATAACGTCGCAGAGGAAGCTGGTGTAATTGAGGCTGTTTGCCTCGTTGATAAGGCGCTCCAGCAGGCTGCGCCTGAGCACGTATATGTTAAGGGGATAATCGGAATCTTCAGCGTTGTCAACGGTGTACGGAGCTCGGTTTATCCTGCCGTTCTCATCAAATTCAAAGGTCAGTGGCTCCACCCCCGGGGTTTTGCCGTGATGATAAGCTATGGTGATATCCGCCCCGGTCTGAAGATGGGCGTTGAAAAGTTTTGCAAAATCTATGTTGCAAACGACGTTGCAATCGCACATCACAACATAGTCCTCTTTGGAGTTCCTGATAAAGTCCAGTGTTCCAGTAAGGGCTTCGATCCTGTTATTGTACGCCCGATGGGAATCCGCGTTGGAGAAGGGGGGTAGGATGAACATACCGTTCATCCTCCTGGCCAGATCCCAGGGCTTTCCTGTGCCCAGGTGATCCATAAGGGATCTGTAATTGCTCTTTGTGATAACGCCAACTTTTGTTATGCCGCTGTTGACCATTTCCGACAGGGCAAAGTCGATCAGCCTGTAACGTCCCCCAAAGGGCACTGAACCCATAGTGCGCAGGCTCGTAAGCTCGGAAAGAGCAAAATCATAGGAGTTTGAATAGATTATGCCGACTACATTATTAACTCTCATTGTCCTTTTCCTTCCTTTCCCGATTACCCGGCTGTTGACGGTTCAACGTCTTTGTCCGTCATGGTATTGGCTTTGATGTGTACGCCCTTGCCTATGCGGACGCTTTCGCCCACAACGGCAACGCCCCAATCCCCGGGCTTGGTGTCCTCCGGACATTGACCCACAACCGCGTTTTCCTCAACCACGGTATTCTCCGCGATTATGGAATACTGGACGACGGCGCCCTTTTTGATCACCGCGCCGGGCATGATGATGGAATATTGGACCAAAGCGTCCTTCTCTATGGTGACGTTGGCGAAAAGTACGGAGAAATCCACATGGCCTTCAATTTCGCAGCCCTCTGTTATCATTGAGCTCTGAACGGTGGCCGCAGGCGCCACATAGTGGGGAGGCAGGGAGGGGTTGCGGGAGTATATCCTCCAGGAATCATCACTGAGATCAAGCCCGATTTTGGGGTTGAGCAGGTCAAGGTTTGCGTCCCACAGGCTGCCGATGGTTCCAACGTCTTTCCAGTAGCCGTCAAACTGATAGGCAAACATACGCTGACCGTCGCTGTGCATGGCCGGGATAACGTCCTTGCCGAAATCGTTGCTGGAGTCTTTTTTGTTCTCGTCCTCAATAAGATACCGGCGGAGCTTTTCCCATGTGAACACGTAGACGCCCATTGACGCCTTGTTGCTTCTGGGCTCCTTGGGCTTTTCCTCAAACTCGGAGATGGAGCCGTCCTCGTTTACCAGCATAAGTCCGAAACGGGAGGCCTCCTCCCAGGGCACCTCAAGCATGGCAATGGTGCAATCCGCCTGCTTTTCTTTATGGAAAGAGATCATCTTGGAGTAATCCATTTTATATATATGGTCGCCGGAGAGCACCAGAACGTATTCCGGATCGTATCTGTCGATGAAATTTATATTCTGATATATCGCGTTGGCCGTGCCCTTATACCATTCGCTGCCCTTTATCTGCTGATAGGGTGAAAGAATGTGTACGCCGCCCTGAGTTCTGTCCAGATCCCAGGGCTCGCCGTTGCCGATGTAATCGTTGAGCTCAAGGGGCTGGTACTGGGTGAGTACGCCTACGGTGTATATGCCGGAGTTCACGCAATTTGAAAGGGGAAAATCTATTATCCGGTATTTTCCTCCATAGGGTACGGCAGGTTTAGCAATGTTTTTTGTAAGTATGCCCAAACGGCTTCCCTGTCCGCCGGCGAGAAGCATGGCAACACACTCTGTTTTGTTAGCCATAGTCTGATCCTCCGTTTATATATTATCAATTTGTTTTTTCGGTTTTGCTTTTCGGCTTTCTTCCCCTGCGCGCCGGGGGAGCGGTAAATTTGAGATATATGGCGCTCAGCCCGGGGAGGTCAAGGGAAAGGCTGTTTTCAAATCCGTGGGTGCTGTTTTTAAAGGATTTGAGCTTACCCTTGCTGCCTGCGCCTGTGCCGCCGAACCGCTCTTCCTCCGAGGAGAATACGACCTCGTAAGTGCCTGCGCGGGGAGCGCCGATAACGTAGTTTTTGCGAGTGTTTACAGTAAAGTTGAACACCGCTATCAATTCGTTGCCCTGCCTGTCCATCCTGCGGAAGGCTATCACCGAGTTGTCCGAATCATCGTTTGAGATCCATTCAAATCCGGCCCAATCATAATCGATCTCCCAAAGGGGAGGATTGTCCTTGTAAAAGTTGTTGAGGGCTTTTACATACTCCCTGAGCCGGCGGTGCTTTTCGTAATCCAGAAGCATCCAGTCAAGCTCCTGCTTGTAGTTCCACTCAATGAACTGACCGAATTCCTGACCCATAAACAGCAGCTTTTTGCCGGGATGAGCCATCATATAGCCCAGCATGGAGCGTACCCCGGCGAATTTCTCCTCGTAATTTCCCGGCATTTTGCTTATAAGAGAGCATTTGCCGTGAACCACCTCGTCGTGGGAGATGGGCAGTATGAAATTCTCGGAAAAAGCGTAGAAGAATGAGAAGGTAAGGCAGCTGTGGTTGAACTTCCTGTGTATACCGTCAAGGGAGAAATAACGCAGACAATCGTTCATCCAGCCCATATTCCATTTGTAGTTGAACCCCAGTCCCCCGGAATCAACGGGCTTTGTTACCATCGGCCAGGCGGTGCTCTCCTCCGCTATCATCATAACGTCGTCATGGTCGCGGAACACAAGGGTGTTGAGTTTGTTGAAAAAACTGATGGCCTCTAAATTCTCCCGGCCGCCGTAGATGTTGGGAAGCCACTCGCTGTCCTGCCTGCCGTAGTCCAGGTAGAGCATGGAGGCCACCGCGTCGATGCGCAGGCCGTCCGCGTGGTATTTGTCTATCCAGAACATTGCGCTGGAGGTGAGAAAGCTGATGACTTCGTTCCTGCCGTAGTCAAAAACTCTTGTGCCCCACTGCAGGTGCTCACCCCGGGCGGAGTCGCTGTATTCGTAACAGGGTTCGCCGTCAAACTCATAAAGCCCGAAGGCATCCTTTGGAAAATGCGCCGGGACCCAGTCAAAGATAACGCCCAGACCGGCGTTGTGGCAGCGGTCGATGAAATACATAAAATCCGAAGGCTCGCCGTATCTTGAAGTCGGGGCAAAATAACCGGTGGCCTGATACCCCCAGGAGCCGTCAAAGGGGTGCTCGTTGACGGGCATCAGCTCAATGTGGGTGTAGCCCATATCCAGAACGTAGTCTATAAGCTCGTCCGCAAGCTCCCGGTAGGAGAGAAAGTTGTTATCCTTATGGCGTTTCCAGGAACCGATATGAACCTCGTAGATATTGACAGGGGAATCATAGGTTTTTCTTTGGCTTCTTTTCTCCAGCCATTCCCCGTCCGTCCAGGGGTAATCCCCCAGATCGTAAAATTTTGACGCCGTGCCGGGTCGGGTCTCGGCATGGAAGGCGTAGGGATCCGCCTTGTAAAGCTGCCTGCCGTCCGGCGCGGTTATGCAGAACTTATATAGATCAAACTGTTTTATCGAGGGAAGCGTTACCTCCCACAGACCCTGATCGTTTATCCTGTTCATGTGGCAGGCATCGGGATCCCAGCTGTTGAAATCTCCGACAACGCTCACCGCTCTCGCGTGGGGAGCCCATGTGCGGAAAACAGCCTGATCGCTGCCGGGGATCCTGTGGGCGCCCATATATTCATATGCCTTTATATTGTTGCCCTGATGGAACAGGTAAATAGGCACATCGTAATTATCCATGCTTTTTCATCCCTTCTTTTGACATGAATACCATAATATTGCTATTATATCAAGCATAATTATAACTATTATAACAGCCTATGAAAAAATTATCAATAGTTTTTGACTATTTTATTCAAATATTTTTTATTTAAAATATTTGTTTTTGGCTATTTTGTTAGAAGATCTATTGAGACCCGCGCTGCTGAAAATTTGTTTGATTTTCACCTGCAAAACAGCTAAAAAAAGGGTAAAAAAATACCGTATCACAGGGCTTAAAAGCTCCGGATACGGCTTGCTTTTTGGCAAGTATTATTTCTTGGTGTAGGTAACATAGCAGAATTTTATGCCGTTGTGCTCCCTGATCTCCGATGTTTCGAAGATCTCCCAATCCTGGCTTTCGTCAAGGTCGGGGAAAAATTTGTCCGGGTTTTCTCCCGCGCTTTGGATCTTTGTGATATAAGCCTCGCTGCAATAGTCCAGCAGGAGCTTGTAGACCATGGCGCCGCCGATAACAAAGACCTTATCGCTGTCATAGTTCTTCAGCTCTTCCAAAAGAGCATCCAGAGAGCCGCACATAACGGCCCCCTCAACATTCACCGACGGATCGTCGCACAGCACGATGTTTTTTCTGTTGGGAAGGGGCCTGCTGCCGGGGAAGGAGAGCAGGGTGTTGTAACCCATGACCACTATATTGCCGGTGGTAAAGGCTTTAAATCTTTTCATATCCTCCGGGATGTTGAACAGCAGGTCGTTGCCGCTGCCAATGGCCCAGTTGTTGTCTACGGCGACTATCAGTTTCATTGCGAACGCTCCTTATATAGCAACGGGGATCTTTGTGTTGAACTCGTGATATTGGTAGTTTTCAAGGCTTACACTGTCCTTGGTGAACTTGTAAAAATCGGTTATGCACGTGTCGATTTTGAATGTGGGGGCGGGGAAAGGCTCCCGGGTTATGAGCTCCTTTACAAGGGGGATGTGGCGGTCGTAAATGTGAGCGTCGGCAACGACGTGGACAAGCTCGCCCACCTTAAGGCCGCTGACCTGAGCAAACATATGGAGCAGGACCGCATACTGGCACACGTTCCAGTTATTTGCAACAAGCATATCCTGTGAGCGCTGGTTGAGGATGCCGTTGAGCTTGCCCTCTGTGACGTTGAAGGTCATGCTGTAAGCGCAGGGGTAAAGGTGCATTTCATGGAGATCCTGATGCACATAGATATTGGTCATTATCCGGCGGCTGACAGGGTTGTGCTTGAGGTCGTAGAGCACCCTGTCCACCTGGTCGAATTCGCCCTCGGCGTATTTGTGCTTTACCCCCAGCTGATAGCCGTAGGCCTTGCCGATGGAGCCGGTCTCGTCCGCCCAGGAATCCCAGATCCTGCTGCCCAGCTCGTTGATATTGTTGGATTTCTTCTGCCATATCCAGAGTATCTCGTCAACGGCTGATTTAAAGGCGGTCCTGCGCAGGGTCATGGCCGGGAACTCCTTTGAAAGGTCGTACCGCGTTACCATGGCGAATTTCTTGATCGTGTGAGCCGGGGTGCCGTCCTCCCATTTGGGACGCACGTTATAATCCTTGTCGCTGAATCCGTTTTCGATGATATCCCTGCAATTTTCTATAAAGCATTTATCCGCATAGCTCATTATGTAACACCTCTTTCGTCAGCCTGTCATTTTTCGGAGAACACTACGCTTATGTTGCCTGTTTCCGTTTCGGTTTTAAGGGTGCCCATGGCAGTTCTTGTGCCCTCGGGCACGGTTATCTTGCCCTTGTTGGGGGTGGTTTTCATAAAGTAGTCGTTGCTGCTGCCCAGCACGTAGGCGTCAATGGTTCCG
This sequence comes from uncultured Clostridia bacterium, assembly GCA_946626015.1. Lineage (GTDB taxonomy): Bacteria > Bacillota > Clostridia > Oscillospirales > Acutalibacteraceae > JAAZFZ01. The sequence continues at coordinate 13,164 of CAMOTT010000002.1, forward strand.
CTGACGGTTTTGAGGTCAAAATAGTTCGCCTTGAGATTGAGGGCGTTTATCTTGCCTGTCACGGATTCCATCTGGAGCTTGTCGGCCACTTCAAATTTATCCAGCTGAGTGGTGCCGCTTTCGGATTTTATGTAAGCGTTGCCGGACATTATGTTTGTGCAGTTCACGTCGCCCTTGCCTGCAACAGCGCCGAATTTTGATATGGTTATAACATCGTCCGCCGTTATGCCGCCGTTGACCGAAGACATGGAGAGAAGGGTGGCCATCTTTATTCCGTTGGCGGTGACGCTGCCGTCCGTGGTGGAGACGTTCACTGCGCCTTTATATTCGGAGGGTACGCTTAGAATAAGGGAAGTGTCCCTGTCGATCTTGAGAAAATTAAGCTTTGATTTGGTTTTTTTCTCAAGGGTGTAATCCAGCTGCAGCACACCGTCTTCGATATCGTCATACAGCTCATATTTGCCGAAATTGTCCTCATAGTATCTGAGATGGATCTTGTTGTCCTCCGATACCTTGACGTTTATATCGTTGCTGTAGACCTTGATGAAAATAAGCTGGAGCTTGTCATCCTCCGGCAGCTCGTATTCCTTCTCCGTATAAACGGTCTTAAAGGTCTTGTGGGCTTTGTCGAAATTTACGGTAATGAACATTATGCCGTAGATCAGCGACAAAACGCCTATCACAACAAGAACAATAATGAGTATCTTTTTATACTTGCTCAAATCAAACACCGTCCAAATAAAATTTATTCATCCTCCATATCGGGCAGATGCATATGGGTGCAGGTGATGCCGGAGGGCTCGATATCCACAACTCCGTACCTGCCCTTTTTCATAGCGCCGGGATTAAATAAATGAAGCCCGTTGACGCACTCGTAGTACTGGATGTGGGAATGGCCGAACAGAGCTATATCGGCGCCGGCCTTAAGAGCCTCGGCTATAAGACGCTCCGTGCCCTCTTTTACCCATTGCCTGTGTCCGTGGACGCAAAAGAGCTTCACACCCTCTACGGGAACGAGCCGGGATTCCGGATTTATGCGCGAGTGGTCGCAGTTGCCGCCCACGGCGACTATGGGCTTGCCGGGATAAAGCCTGCCCACCTGATCGATGTCGTTCTCTCCGTCGCCCAAAAAAATTATCATACGGGCGGAGGGCTGAGCCTCAACGGCGGCCGTCAGGTAATCGGTTTTTCTGTGGGAATCGGAAACAACAAGTATACGCACGCATATATCCTCCTTGCGATTCATAAGTATATATTAACAAATCGGGAGCGTGATTTCAATGCCTAACAGCAATAATTTATCCGCGCAGCAGCTAATAAATCTTGTCAAAGCCCTGAACAACGGCAAAAAAAGCGACGAGGAACAGAAAAACGCCCTTAAAGACTTTGCCGAAAGCAACCTGAACGGGGAACAGTTGAGCGCCTTGGGGCGTATAATGGATAACCCGGAGGAAATAAAAAAATTACTTGGATCCCAAGCGGCAAAAAAACTTATCGAAAGGCTTAACGGGCAGGAAGGAAAAGGTTAATTTTTTATGGACATGGACAGCATAAACGATATTATCAGCGGCTTGTCCCCGGATGATATGGACGCGCTCAGAACAGCGGCGCAGTCGCTGCTGGGCAACGGCGGAGCGGAAAACAACAGCGGCGGAAGCAGGGAAGAACAAGGGGAGGCCGCTCCGGGGCTGTCTCCGGAAATGCTGGCTAAAATAAGCCGTATCATGGCGGCGATGAACAGGCGTGACAGCCGCACGGAGCTTATCGCCGCCCTTAAGCCGCTGCTTAAGAAGGATAAACAGAAAAGGGCGGATGACGCCATGCAGCTGATAAGGTTGATCGACCTGCTGCCGCTTATAAATGAGGAATTTTAAGCCGGCAAGGCTCGGGCAGTGGAAAATTCGGTGGAAAGGGAGGGAAAACCTGTGGATTTTACTCAAAATGAACTTGACCGTATGAGAAAACAGGCGGTAAAAAAGGCCTTTGAAATGCAAAAAAGGTCAAAAACAGGGACGGAGGAGACTCCGGGAGAAATCATTTTTGAAAAAACAGACGAAGGGAACCGGGTCAAAAACGACTATGTGAACACAGTGCTCAAAAACAGCAGCAGGGCTGAGGTGATAAAGGCAAGCGTGCCGTTTTCAGCTGAAAAGGAGGAGAAAAACGAGAGCCGGACATGGCCGGGGGAGGTTCAGCCTTACGACGACAGGCTGATGATTCTCGCCATTATAATTATTCTTGCAGAAAATAACGCAGATAGGCTGTTGATACTTGCATTATTTTATATTATGATGTAAAATACATAAATGGAGGTTTTTGCTTCGCAAAATTTTAACAAGGAGAGTGACATGGACAGGCAGGGTTATTATGTCTGTTCCGACGGTTATGATATACAACTACAAAACAAAGGGCACCTGCTCAAGGAGCATCTCCGTTGAGCTTGACGGGGACATTATAAAGAATGTAAATTTTGAGGGAGGCTGCGCAGGTAATCTCGCAGGTATCTCCGAGATAGTCAAGGGCATGAAAGTTGAAGACGTTATCGAAAAATTCGGCGGCATCCGCTGCGGCTTTAAATCCACGTCCTGCCCGGATCAGCTCGCAAAGGCGCTGCTTGAGGCGAGGGAGGCTCAAAAGGCTCCCGGAGCATACGCCGATTAAGCAAAAGTCCGCAGAGGGCGTAGCTTGCATCTTTATTTCGTTTGACGAAAAAATGTCCGATAAATTTTGCGATTTTGACATTATGATCGGTCTTTGAAGCAAAAAAATCAAAAATTTTAAAAAACATACAACATTTTTGCCTGTTCAAGCGTATTGTATGTGAGAGGAGGTTAATAAATGCCTGATTCTCTGTCACGTACGGACAAAGAGTTTTCAGAGATTTATAACCGTCACGTCGATACAGTGTACCGTGTCTGCTTTATGTTTATGAAAAATGAACACGATACGGAGGATGCTGTACAAGACACTTTCATAAAGCTTATGAACTATAAGGGTGAGTTCGAGAACGAGGAGCACGAAAAGGCATGGCTCATCAAAACCGCTTCAAACCACTGCCGTGATATTCTCAGGCATTTTTGGAGAAAGACAGTCAGCCTTGAAGTTGTGCCGGAGTCGGGAGATGACGGCGAGGATTCCTTTGAGATCGACAATACACTCGAAAAGGTCTTAGCTTTGCCGGAAAAATATAAAACAGCAATTTATTTATATTATTACGAAGGATATAAAACCCAGGAGATCGCCGAAATAATGGGCAGACCGGACGCAACGGTCAGGGGTTATCTTCGCAAAGGCAGGGAACTGCTTAAGTTCAACTTAGGAGGTGATAACAATGAAAAGAAATGACATAGTCAGGGCTTTTGACGAGGTCAAGCCGACCAAAGAGCAGGCCGACAGAATGTACGAAAACATTCTCAACTCGAAAAAGAAGACTTCGCGCTTTGAGTGGCGCAACTTTGTCCCTGCAATGGCGGCTGCTTTAGTTGTTATCACTGTTCTCGCGGGCTTCAAGGCGCTGAACACAGCGGACAAGCTGCCCGTTTCTCTCGTTGGTTTTGCGGATACCGCCAAGAGCTTCTTTAAGGGCGAAAACGGCAAACATTCGGCTTTGGTCACCTCTGTGGATTCCACCACCAATAAGAGCAACACAAAAACCAGCGGAACAGCTGAGTCGGATACAACGGCTGCTGCCGCGCCGACCACCGAGGCTCAGACAGTCAAGGCTGCAAAGACCTTCAAGGTAAACGACGTTACTTACAAAGAGGTAACCGAGGAGCTGGCAAAGGACCTGCCCGTTGACGGCGCTGTCAACGAAGAAGACGTGGGCGCTTTGATCTTCACCGTACCGGAGGAGGACAAAACCTGCGGCGGATCAAACATTTATGAGTATGCCCCCGTAAAAGGCAGATTTTTCACAGTGCTTGAGGATAAAGACGGTTCTTATAAGCTGTTTATGTTTGAAAAGACCGAAGCAGACGACGTTAAAACCTATTTCGATATTTTCGGTATCACATCGGCTGAGGATATCGCCCGGGTAACGGTCTCAGAGGGCGAAAAGACCGTCGAGGTTCAGGATATCGAGGCTGTATTCAACGAGCTTTCAAAGGCGGAAAGTGACATTGCAGAATACGAAAAAACGGCAAAGGCCTACCTTAAGGCAGTTCCGGCAGTTGAGCCCAAAACCACCGAGGCTCGGGCTGAGGAAGAAACAACAGAAGAAGCCGCTCAGGTCACCGAGGCAGCCGAGTCTGTTGACGCTGCCGATGACGCAGGCGCAAACGTCACGGAAACAGTGCTTAAGATAATCAAGCTGAAGATCCAAACCGTTTCCGGGCTGACATACGAAACAGAGTTTTATCCCCAGATAGACTATATATCCACATGCAAAATAAGTGATGATTTTTCAGAGCTCTTGAAAACAGTTTTATCAAAATAAAAATGTATTCTTTGCAAAGGAACTCTGGAAATTCATATAGAACCCCCCGTGATATGATTGGCGTTTCATATCGGGGGGCTTCTCTTTTTTAAAGATAACTCGCCAATATATTAAAGTAATAAATAATATACGGGAAATAAGCAAAAAGTTAATAAAGGTTACAGCAGGTTACAGTAGTTTGATTTTTGTTGACAAAGGTAAACGGTTCTTGTATTATAAAAAATGGTGTTTAATATATGCTTATAATTCCTGAAGGGAAAATAATTCCAAAGGGGAGATTTGATGATCAACACAGACGATCTGTGCATGAGCTGTATGCGTGATATCGGTAATCAAAAGCAATGTCCCCACTGCGGATTTGACGCGGATACTCTGCAGATCGCTCCTTACCTGCCTATTCGCACTGTGATAGGCAACCGATATCTTGTGGGCAAGCTGCTGGATTATAACGGCGAGGGAGCGACTTATATAGGCTGGGATCTTACCCGCAAGGTTCCGGTGAACATTCGTGAGCTGTTTCCGGACACTCTTGTGACCCGGGCGCCCAACGGCAAAACGGTCAATGTGCTTCCCGGCAAAGAAGAGGCGTTTTCTTCGATAATGCAGAGTTTTCTTGAGCTGTGGCGCAAGCTTGTGCGCTTCAGGGGGCTTTCCGCGCTTATCTGCGCCGTTGATATCCTTGAGGAAAACAATACGGCTTATACCTTTTATGAGTATGAGGAGAGCGTTACTCTTCGTGAATATCTCCTCTCCAGCGACACGGGCTACCTCTCGTGGGAAAAGGTTCGCCAGCTGTTTATGCCGGTGCTCTCGACCCTTGGCACCCTCCATTCCTCGGGTATAATCCATCGTGGTCTTTCCCCCACGACGCTCTTTGTGGGCAAGGACGGTAAGATGAAAATCTCCGGCTTCTGTGTGGGGCAGGCAAGGACGAGCCAGAGCGAGATAACCCCCCAGCTCTTTAAAGGCTACGCCGCCATTGAACAGTACGGGTATTCCGGCCAGCAGGGTCCGTGGACGGATATATACGCCTTTGGCGCTGTGATGTACCGCGCATTGATAGGCACTGATCCCATCGACGCTTCCATAAGGATCACAAACGACAGGCTTATGGTTCCGGGCAAATTTGCGGAGCAGATGCCCGCATATTTCATCAACGGCCTTGTGAATTCCATGCAGATCCTGCCTGAGGACAGGACACGGAACGTGGAGCAGCTCCGCGCCGAGCTTTCCGCCGCACCAACCGCCGTGGCGGCCAGCGATTATGATATTGCGCAGCACGTTGCCGAAAATCCGGTTCCGGGCAAGCCCGCCAAAAAGAAGCTCTCCAACGCTTCGATCACCCTTATCACCGCCGCTTCAATAATTGCGGTGGGTGTGATAGTTACCTCTGTTTTGGCTTTGACTGTTTTCAAGGACAGGCTGTTCGCAAACCGCAGCGATCCGGGCATAACGGAGGAGACCTCGGTTATGGACGAGATCGTGGTGGTGCCCAACTTCGTCGGGCGCAGATATACACAGATATCCACGCAGACCGCGTATATTTCAAAATTCAAGATAATTAAAGAAGAAATGTATGACGACAAGATAGCGGAGGGTTACGTAATATCCCAAAGCGTGGAGGCAAACTCCTCTGTCAGAAAGGGCACCGAGATAAAGGTATTCGTAAGCCTTGGCAAGGAGAGGATAGTCCTGCCCAAGATCATGAATACAGGCATGAAGTACGAGGATGTCTACAAGCTTCTGTCCGGGCTGGGCTTTGTCTGCGAGAAAAAGGAGAACTCCAACGACGGTTCCCACGGCGAGGGCGAGATCATAAGCGTCCTGCCGCAGGAGGAAATGGAGTACGACAAAGGTACAAAGGTCTATATCACCGTCTGGGGCGCTCCGCCCACAACCGCTGAGGCAACAACAGAAGGGTCTGCCGCGGATGATGAGTATCCGTACAGCTACGAAGAATCCGATTGATACTGATTTTTGAGGTGTTGTTATATTGAAGTACGATAATACATGGGAGTCGCTCAATACCCGCAAGGTGCCCGAGTGGTTTGAGGACGCAAAGTTCGGCATCTTTATCCATTGGGGGCTTTACTCCGTACCTGCCTACACAAGAAAGGGCGATTACGCAGAGTGGTACTGGCATCAGCTGAACAATGATTTTCAGGCAACAGTGGATTTTCACAAAAAAACCTACGGCGAAAATTTCAGATACGAGGATTTTGTCGGTCAGTTCAAGGCTGAGCTTTTTGACGCGGACGAATGGGCTGAGCTTTTCCGGAAATCCGGGGCAAAGTATATCAATCTCGTCTCCAAACATCACGATGGCTTTTGTATGTACAAGAGCGAGTATGCCTGGAACTGGAACAGCTTTGACGTGGGCCCTCACAGGGATTTCTGCGCGGAGCTGAAAGCGGCGCTGGACAAAACGGACGTTAAGTTCGGGGTATATCATTCCGTTTACGAGTGGTATAATCCCCTTTATCTTAAAAATCCGGAGGAATATGCCCTCAAGCACCTTATCCCCATGCTCAAGGAGCTGGTTGAAAAATACCGCCCCTGCACCCTGTTTACAGACGGGGAGTGGGATCATCCCAGCAGCGTCTGGCACAGCACGGAATTCCTGCAGTGGCTTTATAATGAGTCTTCGGTCAGGGATTTTATAGTGCCCAATGACCGCTGGGGCAAGGAGACAAGAGGCCGTCTTGGGGGGAACTTCACCACCGAATACGGCTTTATTGAGGAGGGCAAAAAAATCGAGGACGTTACTCTGGACAGACCCTTTGAGGAATGTCGCGGAATAGGCAGATCCTTCGGCCTTAACAGGATAGAGACCCCGGAGGATTATCTCTCGCCCAAGGAGCTTATTGAAATGTTCGTGGAGCTGATAAGCAAGGGCGGCAACTTCCTGCTCAACATAGGCCCCGCAGCGGACGGTACTATCCCTCCCATTCAGCAGGAAAGGCTGCTCCAGATCGGCCGTTGGCTGGGCGTGAACGGCGAGGCTGTTTACGGCAGCCGCAGATATAAAAACAGCACTCAGCCGGGGATCAAATACACACAGAAAAACGGCAGCGTGTACGCTTTTCTGTATGATTTCCCCTTTGGCAGCGTCACCCTGAATGAGGTGGAATACTCTCCGCAGCTCAAGGCGGAGCTCTTAGGCTGCGGCGCCGAGGTCAAGCTCGCGGAGGATAAGGGTCTTGTCAGGCTCAACTTCCCGGCCATCAACCCGGACGATATGGAGGCGCAGTATGTTTACTGCGTAAAGCTCTATAAATAAAAATATTCAATAAAACGGATCACCGCTTCAAGCCTTGTGCCTGAAGCGGTGATCTTATAAGGAGAGATGAAAAATCTTACTGATATTTTTTGATTACCTTGTGCAGTACGGAAATGAGGATTACGCCCACCACCGCGGTTGCAATGATCTCGGGAATCATATAGCTGGCGTTATATATGGCTGAATATATCATTGAAAGCTTAAGGCCGGAATAATCGGCAAGGATCCTGCCCCCGAATTTCGGGAAGCCTTCCTGAGTAAAGTACCATTCGGCGTACTGACCAAAGAGGATAAAGCCGGAGACAAAATGCGCCGCAAACCTCGCAAGTCCCGCAACTATTATGCCAAGCAAAAATGAGGTTTGGGGATTTTTGATCTTCTTTGAGAACGCTCCGCCAAGACCGAGGACGGAAAAAGCGACAATGTAGTCAAAGAACAGTATCAGCAGAACACCCCACCATTTTTGCCCCGCAAATGCGGAGGTCGCCGTGCCTAATATTGCCTGAATTACGCCGTCCACAACTCCGCACAGCATACCGAAACGCACGCCGTACATATAGCCCACAAGCATTATTGGCAGCATACTGCAAAGGGTTATTGAACCGCCGTAGGGCAGCTCGAACACCTTTATAAACGATAAGAGCGCCGCCGCCGCTACCATAATGCCGCCCATTGCAAGCTTGAGATTTTTTGGTTTTGCGTATGTCTTTTCCATATCTGTCTTCCTTTCAAAATAAAAATCCGGTGCAGCCCTCATCGGACGCACCGGACGAAAATACAAAAACGGAACACAAAATTCCTGTTATGTCAACTTCCTACGTCGGCATTATCCGAATCAGGTATAAAGGGTATGATCTCAGCCGACCGCAGTCAGCACCCCTGTTGTTCTTTTTTAATATACTAACACTATTATGTGAATATGTCAAGCTTTATTTTGGGTCATGCAAAAAATGATAATAATCCGCCGCTGTGGGGAGGGGAGAGCTGAAGCTTACTGCCTTGCCGTCCCTGTAGTAAACCCGGGGCACACGGGGGCTGACGCCGCAAACCACCTCATAATTGAAGGAGCAGGACATATCGCCGATCTCCTCGGCAGAGATAAATTTGCCTTTGTCCTCACCCATGAGCGTCACCTCATCCTCCGGATGAACTTCGCCGATATCAGTAACGTCCACCATCATCTGATCCATACATATCCGGCCTACGATGGGTGCGTATTCGCCGTTTATCAGCACCCTGCCCTTTGATGAAAGAGCCCTGGGGTAGCCGTCCGCATAACCCACCGGCAGGGTGACAAGCTTTGTGGGGCGCTTTGCCACAAAGGTCTGGCCGTAACCCACGCCCACGCCGATGTCAATGGTCTTGATAAAAATTATATGGGTTTTGATGGACATTACCGGCTTAAAGTCCAGAATATTCTGATTTACGTCCTTTGAGGGGTACATACCGTAAAGCGAAATGCCCAGACGCACCATATCGAAATAATCATCAAATTCGATTATCGCGGCGCTGTTGCACATATGCTTTATGGGGATGTTTATTCCCCGTTCCTCAAGCCTTGCCACAAAGTCCTTATACCTGCCGCTCTGAACAGCGGCAAAGGATTTGTCCGCGCAGTCGGCGGTGGCATAGTGGCTGAAAATGCCCTCAACAAAAATGTTGGGCAGCCTTGCTATGCGCTCCACTATTTCCACGCTTTTTTGGCTAAGATCAAAGCCTATGCGCGACATTCCCGTGTCGATGGCAATGTGGATCTTTGCCGTTTTGTTGAGCTTTACAGCCTGAGCGGAGAGCTTTATCGCGTCCTCCTCGGTGAAAATGGTCTGGGTGACGTCCGCGTCTATGAGTATGGGATACTGGGTGGGGGAGGTGTAATCGAGGATGAGGATGGGCAGGGTAATGCCGCTCTTCCTCAGTTCAAGAGCCTCCTCAAGTATTGCCACGCTGAAATAATCCACCTTATCCTGCAAAAACTTTGCAAGCCCCACTGCGCCGTGACCGTAGGCGTCAGCCTTTATCACAGCCATGAGCTTGGATGAGGCGGATATTTTGCCGCGCACTATTTTGACGTTGTGTTCCAAAGCGTCCAGATCGATCTTGGCATATACTCTGTGATAGTGATTCATCTCGTTCAAAAATGATCATGCCTTTCGGTTGTTTTTTAAATCAACGCGGATATAGTTATTATAGAAAAATCCGGTTTGATCACGCCTCGTCCGCTATGCCTATCAGGACGATGCCGGTGATGACGGTGAGGATGGCCATATACTGCTTGAAGGTCAGCTTTTCCTTGAGGAACAGCCTTGAAAGAACCACCGAGAAAACGCAGTAAGAGGAGACCATGGGAGCGGCGACTGAGGAGTTGCCGGACATTGCGAACACATAGAAATACTGGCCCGCTGTCTCAAACGCGGCGGCAAAGAATTTGTCGTGTTCTTTTATGACGTTGAAGCGTTCGCGTTTTACAAATCTCAAATAGATAAAGGCGATTACGGCGATCAGTAAAAAGGTGAACTCATAGGCCAAAAGAGCCTCATCCTCGGTCATCAGCTCTTTTTCGTCCAGATATATGGCGTCCGCAAAGGTGCCTAAGCCATCGATGATACAGTAAAGAATGGGGAAGATGATGGCCAGAAAGCCTTTTGTGTACTTTTTGTCCACCGCCTCGCCGGAGGCTCTCCTGAGTTTGTCCTCCTCTTTCTTCTCAAAGAGGGAGAGCAGGAAAATACCAACGCTTATAAGCACAATGCCGATTATGGCTATGGGCAGGGGCTTTTGCGCAAAGAAGATAAAACACAGTATGGCGGTCACCGCGCCGGATGAGTTCTGGATAGGGGAACAGACCGAAAGCTCTATGTAGCGCAGACCCACATAACCTATCGCCATGGAACCGGCATACATCAAAGAGACCGGCAGGTACTTTACCATGAGTATGGGAGAAAAATCCAGGTCGTTGACGATCATATATATGAGCGCGTGTATGCCCATTATCAGACCCACGGCTATTACTATCTTTAAAGCGCTGTATCTGTCCTCTTGCCTTGAACCTTTTTTGTAGAACAGGTCCGCAAAGCCCCAGGCGGCAATGACTATAAGCGAATAAACAAACCAACCCATTTTATTTACCTCCGTTTTGGAAACTGTGATTTGCATATAACAACACAGCATTTACATTATAGCACAACTGTCAACCTAATAGAACAAAAAAATAAAAAATAAGGAGTTTATCAGATCCATCGTAATTATATACAAAGGTTAAATACAAATGTTGTTATTTTATACATCAAAATCAACTTGCTTTTATTATTTAAATATGTTACCATAATATATAACAATGCGTAAAAGGGCTTTTGCCCGCTTTAAACGGAGGTTGATCACATGGCTTCATATTGTCCCAAATGCGGATACAAGCTAAAGATTAAGGATATAAAACCGGAATGTCCCAAGTGCGGAGTAAATGTGCTTTATTATAAAATGGACGAGCGGCTGCTTGCCGATGCGGACAAGGTCGAGGAGGAGCACGTTCACTTTCAGGCTAAGGTGGACAGAATAAAGGCCTCTCTTTTCGGCTCAAAGGCGGCGATAGCAAGGTTTGCCCTCTGCTTTGTTGCTATAGGAGTCCTGTTCCTGCCCCTTGCCAAGGTCTCCATCTCCGGGCCTTACATAGAAAAATCCAGCACAGTAAATCTGCTGTTCCTTTATGAGTTTATTTCAAAGCTTGACTTTGACGCAGTGTTCGGATTTATGAAATCCGCAGTTCTTGGCAAAGTGTTCACGGAGTACTTTGCCGCCCTCGCGGCAGTCCTGCTTTCCGTTCTGCTTGTGGTTATCAATCTTATCTCGGTGTTTTTCTCCGCGCAAAAGAGGAGCAAGGCTCGCAACATCATCATTGATTCTTTGGCTGTTATCAGCGCCTCGGCTGGCGTTTTGATGTTCACAAAGTTCAGCAAATCAATAGTCGGCTTCTTCCCCGGCGCTTACTCCGGCAAGGTGTCCTTTGGCTCCTTTGTGTTTATCGGGGTCTTGGCTGTGTTGTTGATAGTCAATATTGTAATAGCTAAAAACGGTATTCCGGTAAAGTACAAGCAGTGTTACATCAGCGGCTTCCCGGCAGAGGAAGTGTTCGCGGCAAGGGAGAAGGGCATAACCCTTGAGCAGATGAGAGCTGAAAGAGACGCTGAAAATGCTGAGAAAGCCGAGGCACAAGCGGCAGAAGAAAAGGAACCTGTCGCCGCCGAATAATTTATAATAAAAAACCATCACCACAGGGCATTAAAACCTTGTGGTGATTTTTTGTCGGTGTTTATTGATTTATTTTAATGGATTGATAATTATATTGTCTCCCGGTTCGGTTTGCAGCTCGACCCGGTTTCCGTTTATCTTCTGCTCACCGGAGCTTGTAATTACCGCCGCGTCTTCGTAGGGGAGGATCACGGACAGATGACCGCCCTTTTCGGCAAAGATCGTAGTCTCGCCGAACCTGCCGCCCTGAACGCTTGAGGAAACAAGGAACGCGCCGTCCCCACGCAGAGAGGTGAAGGAGCAGTCCATCCCGGTATCCCAGCAGGGGAAGATACGCAAAGCGCCCTGATGGCTTTGCAGAGCCATTTCGTTAAGGGTGGAGGCGGCTATGGAGCAGTATTCAAGTCCGCCGCCATCCAATGTAAAAAGCAGGTTTGGCAGCCTGAATTCAAGCAGCAGGTTACGGAGGTTTTTCAATATCCACCGGGGTGATTCTCCCAGACGGGCAGCCATGGGGTAATAGGAGCTTACGGCGTTGTCGTCCGTAAAGCAGCGCCGCTTTTGCCGGAAGGTGTTTCGGGCGATGCGAAGCTCCCGCTCAGGCGATGACAGCCCGATACATCCGCAGGGGTAAACGTGCTGCAACCCCACATCGCCGTTGCCGTTCCACCTCTGGCCGGATTGGGTGTAGCGGAACACTCTTTTGCCCAGACGCAGGCAGGTGGGGAAGGGAGAAAGAGCCTTGAGCATATTTCCCCACAGCTCGACCTTGTCCGGGTCGATGCCAAGGACTGTGGCCATATCTATCCCGGCCTCAAATCCCATGCGCAGCAGCCCAAGGGTCAGGACGTTGTTTTTGTCATTGAGTACTTTTTTGTATTTTTTCGGCGTGAAATCCTCCCGGTAGATGGGTACCTCGTGGGCGGAATCCTTGCAGACGGAAAAACTGCCGTCGGGTTCCCTTGTGCCGTATTGCTCAAAGAATTCAAGGCAGGCTTTCAAATAAGGGTAGGCGTGGTTACGGGCGTATTCCGTATCGCGGGTCGCCCGCCAGCGAAAAACGGGGATATCCGCCGGGTGGAGCTGATTGTTTTTCTGCCCGAGAAACAGCCGTTCAAAACTGTAACGGCATTTGTCGTCCAGCTCTGAGCAAAGCCCTTTTGGAGCTATCCCCACGGGGTAGAGTACGCCTGCGCAGCCGAAGCGCTCCGCAAAATCTCTGCCCTTTGGCATAAATTCTTCTAAGGGCGCCATATAACAATCCGTCAGCTCCGGGTGATTGGAGGAACAGGCGGCGTAAAAGGGCGCCTGAAAGTTGTAATTAAGATGATAGTCGCCGTGCCATGACGGTTTTTCAACGGTTATAAAGTTCCCGTAAAGCCCCGGTGGGAATTTCGGGTTACCGGCGCAGATGGCCAAAAAATACTGTGAGCCGATCCAGGCGGTTTCAAGCAGGGGATCGGAACAGCAAAATGAGGATCTTCCCCAAAAATCCCCCCAGGCCGCAAGGTGATTTTCCATGAGGGCGTCAAGACCTGCCGGGTCAATGCCGGTCAGCTTTTGTATGACCAGCTCCAGGGGATCTGAACAGTCGTGGTTAGTGGCGGCAAAATAGTAATATCTGCTCTCGTCCGCCTGAACGCCGCCGGCAAAGGCGTGGGTCTCGTAAAGGTGATCCTCTCCGCAGAAATGCCGGGCAATGCCGGAGATCCCCTCCTGCTCCCAGACTTGGGCAGTACCCTCCGCGGCATTTTCAAAAACCAGCAGAGCAGGCTCCGCCGGGATATTCCCGGTGCTTTCGATACAGATTGAGTTTTCCGTTTTATGTACGGTCACGGTGAAGGAACAGCATCTTTCTCCCTTAGCAAACCGGCAGCGCAGCATTCCTGAGCTCATATCCTGAACCACATCATATTCCGCGTAAAGCTCCGGTGGAACAGGAATGTCTATCATCCCAAGGGGCTTTATGCCGCCCCTTTCAGCCTGCTCAACACCCTCCCATATGTCGCATTTTGAAAGGTATAGACGGGCGCCGCCGGAATAGCTGCCCAGGATCACTCCAAGGTCCCCGTTGCCGCACACCGCGCCGTCGGGTACTGAGTATTTGCCGGAACGCTGTGGCGCCTGCGTGATATGTACCTCATAAGGAACAGCCAAGAAAACACCTCCCGAAGTTGGTTACTGTTTACAGCATACGCCTTTTTTCCCCGGTTTTCAATAATCTGAGCAGAGAATTTTCGGCTATTTACGGAATTTGCAGATTAAAAAACTCCCTCCATGAGGGGCTGAATGCCCGCATGGCAGACTGAGGGAGTAAAAAAATAAAAGTTGCCCGGCAAAGTTTTAATTGTATACAAAAAGAATAAAATCGGCGGGGAAAAATCCCCGCCAAATATTTAATATTTTAAAATGTACACTTTAAGATTGATTTTCGCATCTATATATGATATACTACAGCCAAGGAGTAAATGGTCAGTTTGCTTCTCTGGGTTGTAGCAATACGACCCTTTGGTTGCACGTATCGCGTTTTTCTTACTTTCTATTTTTCGCGATATGTCTCCATTTTTCTTACCTGACACCCCTTCTTAACGGGAGGGGTGTTTCTTTTTAGTATTTTGTATTACCACTATAGCACAAATGTTCGGTTGCGTCAACAAAGGTTTAAAATAATATCTAACTCTTTTATGTTTCTAAAATATCCTTAGATATCCGAGTAAACGGTATCTCAATTGTATTGTATATTCTTTTTGTGGAGCCAACCGTAGTTCCATCTATAAATATATGACCATAAACATATCTCCCATCTACATAACTCCCCAAACCAGAGATTGCTGCTCCGAATAAAACTGGACAATTATTATTTTTCAAATTGCTTTCTACACACTGCATTACTCTGAGGGATATGTCATATGAAAGCAGATTGTTTCCAACTTTGTTCAATATTCCAAAATTTGAAAGCCCGTAGGTTGTACTCCATGAAAGTTTACCAAACTTTGACATAACAAGATCCACTTTTTGTTGTTCTATTAAATGATTAAGAATTGGTATACTGTCGTCTCCGTTTGTTATATATTTCAGGTCATCTGCTAAGATTTGTTCAATTTTACTTTTGTTCTTTGATAAATTAACAAACCTTCTTACTAAAATTTCTAAATCTTTGTCACATAGAATAGTTTTATAATAATCTTGGTTCTTTCGCGCTTCTTCTGCTCTTATTTTAAAATCTTTATCCGCCGCTGATTGCTTAAAAAAAACCGATCCAAGATATATGACTCCGAAAATCAATCCAAAAGTCATGCCGAGTATTTCCATGTTAATCTACTCCCTTGCTGAATTTATACTATCTGTAGCCGCATCAATAGATTCTATCGCCTCTTCAAGACTTTATACCGCGCTCTCTGCTTTTGAGTATCTGTCGCTATCCTGAAGGTTTTCAGGTATGTTATCAAAAGAGTCTTGCTCTTCATCTAATACTTGCGATACTATGTTAGACGCTTCCTCAAGAAGTTTTAGCGCATCATTCAATGTAGACCTTCTTTTATTGTTCACAAATTTTCCTCCCATATTCCGGGGAATGTAATCTCAAGCATCATCAGATCATCGTTGATCCGACTAAAGCTAAATGACGTTGAGTTATTAAGTATATCATAAAGCGTATGTTTGTTAGAGTATATAGTTATATCGGGGCATTTAATCTTAATACCGATGCTTTTGCTGTTTTCGTCAATTTCAGCCTCTAATCCTTCGCCTTCAAATTCCTCTATGATAGAATCAATACAATCACAAATATTGGATAATTGTTCCTGCTTCTCTCCATTGATTCTCCACATTGGATATACTTCTTTGGTATATTCATCGACCACCAAAGATACTGCATCAAAGCAATTTATAAAACTACTCATGTTACACCTCTATTTATTCCAAAGTCTCTGTCAGTCCCCCAAAACCAAAATCGATCTGAATCTTTCCATCCGTTCTCGGATATATATCACAATTACTCGCAATCTCAGCAGCTTTTAAAAACCACTTAGGGCTATTCAAATCAATTTTTTTGCCTATAACAGTTACGCTACCGAAGTCTTTGTAGGGCTCATGAAGATCGTAATCTACTTTTACATCTTTACCAGCAAATAAGTTCTTCATAATTTCATATGTATATTTAACATCTCTTACTCTTGTTGGAATTATCATCGAGGTTTTCTTATCTTGTTCCTCAAATTCCTTTGCAATCATAAGCAAAATGTCCTCGGGGTCTTCTATCCTATCCTCAGCTTCATCCTCAATGAACAAATCATTTTCTAACTCATAGTTGTTATCTTCCATTAAAGTTCCTCCTCCCTTACATTCTTAACATCGTTAAAGCATCTTATTGATTTCTAAGAACCACATATTACAATAGTAACATAAACATATAACCGTTTCAACACTTTAAGCAAAAATAATCAACACCTATTGTGTAGAAAATAAAAATACAATAAGTGTTGAGGTGAAACACAATGATTAAAGATTTGCCGGTTAAACTTAAGGCGCTCCGGATAAAGTACGGTTATTCTCAAAAACAAGTTGCGGATAAATTGCAAATTTCACTGTCCATTGTTTCGTGGTACGAAACAGGGGAAAGAACACCCAGCACCGATGTACTGCTGTCGCTTTCATATCTCTTTAATTGCAGTACGGATTATTTATTAGGTAAACAGTCATCCGCTCCGCAGTTTGTAATTGATACAAGCGGGCTTACAGATAATCAGATAGTGGCGATAATAAATCTCATAGAAGCCATAAAGGAAAACCAAAAATGATATTTTAAGAGGACGGGTTGACCGTCCTTTTTTCTGCACATTTTTATCTTTTGTGCAGAATTTGTGCAGAAATATAAAATTTGCCTGTGATCTACAAACAAAAAACAGCCCCCGGATATTTCACCGGGAGCCGGAAAGTGTTGATTTGCTTATTACTTGATAGCCTCTTCAACTGCCACTGCGCAGGCGACTGTTGCGCCCACCATGGGGTTGTTGCCCATGCCGATGAGACCCATCATCTCAACGTGCGCGGGAACTGATGAGGAGCCGGCAAACTGAGCGTCGCCGTGCATACGGCCCATGGAGTCGGTCAAGCCGTAGGAAGCGGGGCCTGCCGCCACGTTGTCGGGGTGAAGGGTACGGCCTGTGCCGCCGCCGGAAGCCACTGAGAAGTATTGAACGCCGTTCTCAAGCGCCCACTTCTTGTATGTGCCGGCAACAAGGTGCTGGAAGCGGGTGGGATTGGTGGAGTTGCCTGTGATGGAAACGTCAACGCCCTCATGCTTCATGATGGCAACGCCCTCAAGCACGTCGTTTGCGCCGTAGCATCTTACCTTAGCGCGCTCACCGTCGGAGTAGGGGGTTGTGTTGACAACCTTGAGGTCGCCGGTGAAAAAGTCGTACTCCGTCTGAACATATGTGAAGCCGTTTATACGGGAAATGATCATTGCGGCGTCCTTGCCAAGGCCGTTGAGGATGACCTGAAGGGGAGTTTTGCGAACCTTGTTGGCTGTGCGGGCAATGCCGATAGCGCCCTCAGCGGCGGCGAAGGATTCGTGGCCTGCGAGGAACGCGAAGCACTTGGTTTCTTCTTTAAGGAGCATGGCGCCTAAGTTGCCGTGGCCGAGACCCACCTTGCGCTGCTCGGCAACTGAGCCGGGGACACAGAAAGCCTGGAGCCCCTCGCCGATAACGGCGGAAGCCTCCGAAGCGTTTTTAACGCCTTTTTGGAGAGCGAGGGCGACGCCAAGGGTGTAAGCCCAGACAGCGTTCTCAAAGGCGATGGGCTGAACGCCCTTAACTATTGATTCAACATTTATTCCTTTTGAAAGACAAAGCTCCTGAGCGGCCTCCAAGCTTGCCAAACCGTTTTCGGCGAGACACTTTTCGATTTTTGCCATTCTTCTCTCTTTGCCTTCGAACTTTACGTCATTAGCCATTTTCTAATCCTCCTTCTCGATTATTCTTCTCTCGGGTCAATGTACTTGGCGGCGTCTGCAAAGCGGCCGTAGCTGCCGGTGTTCTTTTTGTAGGCTTCGTCCGGGGTCATACCGTGACGGATGTCCTCAAGGAACTTGCCCAGCTTTACGAACTCGTAACCGATTACCTGGTCGTCAGCGTCAAGAGCCATGCGCGTAACGTAGCCCTCCGCCATCTCCATGTAACGGACGCCCTTTGCCTTTGTGCTGAACATTGTGCCAACCTGTGAGCGCAGACCCTTGCCCAGATCCTCAAGGCCGGCGCCGATAACAAGGCCGTCCTCGGAGAAAGCGGACTGAGTTCTGCCGTATACGAACTGGAGGAATATTTCACGCATAGCCACGTTGATGGCGTCGCACACAAGGTCTGTATTAAGGCACTCAAGGAGAGTTTTGCCGGGAAGGATCTCAGCGGCCATAGCTGCCGAATGGGTCATGCCGGAGCAGCCGATAGTTTCGACAAGAGCCTCCTCAACGATGCCGTTTTTGACGTTAAGCGTGAGCTTGCAGGTGCCCTGCTGGGGAGCGCACCAGCCGATACCGTGTGAAAGACCGGAAATGTCCTTTATTTCATACGGTTTTACCCATTTGCCCTCTTCGGGTATGGGCGCCGGACCGTGATGGGGTCCTTTTGCGACGATGCACATATTTTCCACTTCGTGGGAGTAGTTCATAGATGTATTCTCCTTTCGATTTTATAAGCAACGGGTAAAAACCCAATACTAAACAAATTTTAACACAAATCGACGGTATAGGCAATAGAAAATTGAGCCTGTTTTTAAAAAACAAAGCCCAATTCCTTGATCGTTTTGTTTATGTCATTGTAGACCGCTTCGTAAACGGATCTGCCAAGGGTTATATAATATTCATCCTCGTCTTTTCCGCAAAGGGAGGCGAACTGCGCGCCTATGTTGCGTGGAACGTCCACGCCCTTGCGCAGGATCAGATAATAGAAGGTGAAGGCCGCGCCGTCTGAGATGTTGTCGTAAAACTCTTTTGAGGTCTCCATAAGTCTGTTCGTCATCTCAGTGGTGGCGGCTGAGGAAAGGATGTTCACCGGCAGGGAAAAATCTATCGTGGTCATGGCGGTGAAGATCATCAGCACGCGGAGCTGGTAAAGCGCGGACAAGGGCAAAGTCTTGTTGCCGATAAGAGCTCTTATTCCCGCGTTGTCCGGGTTGAGGGCGGACATACGCTCCCCCAGGAGCTTGGCGCGCTCCATGTTGCCGTTGGCGCGGTGGTGCTCGATATCCTGCGCCAAAAATTCGGGGTCGTCCGGCGTCAAATCCTTTGAACCGGTATAAATTTTAATATCTCTGTCATCTCCGGGACACATAAAATCACCATGCTTACGGCGTCATTCCCTGGCGGAAGCAGCCGCTTCGCTTTCCTTTTGCTGTTTTCTGCGCATTTTGTTTTTGTATGAGATCAAAGCCTGAAGAACGGAATCCGGAACGCTGACCGAACCCACGGAGGTGGAATTGTAGGAGTACATGCCGTGAAAATCGCTGCCTCCGGTCATCAGCAGGCCGTGCTTTTTTGCTGTTTGCTGGAGGGCGCGCTGCTGCTCCTCGTTTGCGCTGGGGTGCCAGACCTCGATGCCGTCCAGCCCAAGGCCGATGAGCCTGTTCATTACGTCTATGCTGTCATAAAGATAGGGGTGCGCCAGAACAGCTATGCCGCCGGCCTCATGTATTGCGCTGAGGATCTCTTCGGGATCGGGGAAGGTGCAGTCCACAAGGACGCCGTTTTCCTTATCCCTGAAAAGCCCCTCGTAAAAATCGCCGTAGACCTTGTCTGTGATACCGCACTCCATGAGGGCGTGCATCATGTGCTGCTTATATATACAGGTTGAACCGGTGGCGCATTTAATTACAAGATCGGGGGTTATGGGAAACCTTTGCGCGAGCTTTAGCATCATATACTGGCTTGCCTTTTTGCGAGCCATGAGATTGCGGCGGCAGAGACCTTCGAGCCTGTCGGGATAGTCACACAAATAGCAGATCAAATGGACGCTTCTGCCGGTTTGGTGATCCGTGCAGGAAAGCTCCACGCCGGGTATAACGTTGACCCCGTGCCGTTCACCGATGATTTTACCCCTTATTGTGCCGGCAAGGCAGTCGTGATCCGTTATGGAGATAGCGGACAGACCTCTTTTTTTAGCCAGAACTATAAGATCATCAATACCGAGAGAACCGTCAGACAGCCTTGTATGACAGTGTAAATCGACAGCCATTTTGAATATCCCTCCTAAAACAAAAGCTGTTATTTTCATCGCATACGCAATTTTGCCGCAAAATATGCAATATGCGGGCAAATTACATTCCAATGGTTTAATTATAATACTCATTTTTTTAAAATGCAAGATGTTTTGGTAAAAAAATCAATAATTATCAGTATTTTTTAAAATTTCTTAAAAAAGCCC
>CAMOTT010000003.1 GCA_946626015.1 uncultured Clostridia bacterium
TGCAAGGATGACTGCCTTTGCGCAGTAGTCAACAAGACCTTCGTCCTTACTTACAGCGGTAACGATGTTCTGACCCTCGTCGGGCTGAACGTTGATGACCATGGTGTCCAGCTTGATCTCTATGTTCGTATCTTTAAAAAGCTCAATAAAGCGGGCGGCATACTCGGGGCCGGAAAGCTCCTCGCCGAAATAATGCAGACCAAAGCCTGTATGTATACACTGCTCCAAAATACCGCCGAGAGTCTCTGCTCTTTCAAGCACAACGATGCTCTCAACGCCGCATTCGGCAGCCTTAAGAGCCGCCGCCATACCGGCAGGACCTCCGCCGATAACTACTAAATCATAGTTTTGCACTTGTATCCTTCCTTTCACACATTACTTCGTTCTGCCGATGAGTATCGTTGATCCGCCGCCGAACTTTGTGATCTCCTCAAGGGGGAGGTCAAGCTCGCGGGAAAGGATGGCAACGACCTTTGAACCGCAGAAACCGCCCTGACAACGACCCATGCCGGAACGGGTGCGGCGCTTTACGCCGTCCACGTCTCTGGCTCCGGCAGGAGCCTTGATAGCGTCGATTATCTCGCCCTCTGTAACAGTCTCACAGCGGCAGATGATCCTGCCGTAGGCGGGGTTCTTCTTGATGAGCTCTTTGCGCTCTGCGGGAGTCATCTCCCTGAAGCGGACAGGCTTCTCGCGCAGAGGATCAAAGTCAGCCTTGACCTCCTGCTCGCCGATGAGAGAAAGAATTATCTTTTCAACGTACTTCGCGATGGCCGGAGCGGCGGACAAGCCGGGAGACTCGATGCCTGCGACGTTAATGAAATGCGG
This sequence comes from uncultured Clostridia bacterium, assembly GCA_946626015.1. GTDB lineage: Bacteria > Bacillota > Clostridia > Oscillospirales > Acutalibacteraceae > JAAZFZ01. Next base: position 829 of record CAMOTT010000003.1, read on the forward strand.
ATTTGCCTCGGACTGGCCGATTATGAAATCATCCGTGCTCCCGTGGGCGCGAACGCCTGAGAAGGAGGTGATGATGTTGCGGATCCTGAACTCCGGTACGGAGAGGGATACCTGCTTCTGTACAAAGCCTGTGCCCTCGTCTGTGGTGGCGATATCGTCTTTCTCCTTCACGTCAACGGCGGAGGGACCGATAAGGACGTTGTTGTCCACAGTGGGGGTGATAAGCACGCCCTTGCCCATCTTTGAGGGGCACTGGAATATGGTGCGGCTGACAACGCCTGCCATGCTTTTGTCAAGGAGCACATACTCACCCTTACGGGGAGTGATGGAGAAGGATTTGTCGCCTATCATGCCTGCAAGGGTGTCTGAGAACACGCCTGCGGCGTTGATGACGTATTTTGCCTTGACGCTGGTCTTGTCGGAATTGAGGGTGAACTCATCGTTTGCAAAGTCGATGCTCTTTACCTCAAAGTTCCTGATAAGCTCCACGCCGTTGGAAACAGCGTTCTCCGCTGCGGCGATGCAGAGCTCATAGGGACAAACTATGCCCGCAGTAGGAGCCAGCAGGGCGCCGAAAGCATCCTTGTTGATATTCGGCTCCATCTCCAGCAGACGCTCTTTGCCGATTATCTCAAGCTGGGGAACACGGTTCTTTTTACCGCGCTCAAGGAGTTCCTCCAGAGTTTTCATATCCTCTTCGGAGAAAGCGACCACCAGCGAACCGATCTTTTTGAAAGGAACGCTCAGATCGTCGCACACAGAGCTCATCATATGTGAACCCTCAACGTTAAGCTTTGCTTTAAGACTGCCCGGTTTTGCATCATAGCCGGCATGAACGATAGCGCTGTTGGCCTTGGTAGTGCCCTGAGCAACGTCGTTGCACTTCTCGACCCAGACCGTTTTGATATTGAACTTGCTCAGCTCACGGGCAATCAGTGAACCGACAACGCCGGCACCCACAATTGCTACATCGTAAACCACGGTGAAGCCCCCTTAGTAATTAAAGATTTTATTATCCAATGATAACAATTCTTACACATTATAACATTATAAAACGATATTTTCAATCAATAATTAGCATAATGTATTTTTTACATCGCTTTTTTTCATGTTCAAAATCAACAAAATTCAGCCGCTTGACATTGCCTTGGCAGGAATATTATAATTTTAACAGGCGGTGATCATATGATATTGAAAACGGAAAGGCTCATACTCCGCCCCTGGGAGATATCTGACGCGGAGAGTCTTTATGAATATGCGAAAGACCCGGCAGTGGGCCCGGCGGCAGGCTGGCCGGCGCACACAAGCGTGGAGAACAGCCGGGAGATAATAGAAACCGTGCTGTCGCAGCCGGAGACCTTTGCTGTCTGCCTCCGCTCGGATAACATTGCCATCGGCAGCGCGGGTCTTATCTCACCCGCAGCGGCGCATATCGAGCTGGAGCCGGATGAAATGGAGATCGGCTACTGGATAGGCGTGCCGTTCTGGGGCAGGGGTCTTGTGCCGGAGGCCGTGCGCCGTTTGCAGAGGTACGCTTTTGAGGAGCTGGATTGCTCTGCTTTGTGGTGCGGATATTATGAGGGCAACGAAAAATCCAGGCGGGTGCAGGAAAAGTGCGGCTTTGTGTATCATCACACGGAGCGCGGCAGGCTAAGACCTCTTTTGGGAGACACCGCCACGGAGCATTTCACCGTGATAACAAAAGAACAGTGGCTGAAAAGTTTATAAACAAAGATCCGCCGGAGACAGACTCAACGGCGGATCATTTTTTATGATAAATGATTTATCTTTCTTTTTTCTTGTCGGGGTGGGCTTCAAAAAATTCGTTCCATTCGGTTATCTGATCGTCGTCATGGAGAACGTAAGCGTGCTTCGCGTAGTCGGCGACATAGTGATCCGAATAGGCGTCGGAGTAGAAATTATCGATGCAGTCAACGCCGAACTGGTTTTTGAAATTGACTATCTTGTACTGCCCCACGGCAAAGTATCCGTCTATTTTACCGGTGCGGCAATCCATCTCGGTGGCCACAAGGTTTGTTAGCCCCAGCCTCTCCATGGCGGGAACGAGCAGGAAACGGGGAGTACCGCTGGCGATAATATCATCGGCCTTCTTAACATCGTTGTACCAGGGCTTCATGTACTGCATAACGTGATCCCAGTAGGCTTTCAGATACTCGTCGAGCTTGCCCTCGGAGTCGATCTTTTTAAGAAAACTGTACTGATGCTCACGGGCCTTTGTCTTTGTGATGATATGGGCTTTGTAAAGGCAATCAAATATTTTAAAGTTTAATTTGTAGCGGCGGTAGCCTTTCTTTTGGAACATAAATTCAAAAAATCTGTCCTCGCTGTCACCCGTGAAGATCGTTTCGTCAAAATCATAAACATTCATAGGAAAACCTCCCTCAATCTAAGTACACCGAATTATAACATATACGGCGCACCTGTTTCAAGACAAAAAAACAAAAAATTTGCGGACAATAAGAACAAAAGCTCCCGGCGTCTTGTGGTAAAACGCCGGGAGCTTTTAAACAGGAAAATTATTTGACAAAAATGTTTTTGTAAAGCCTGTAAATCGAGATGACCGGGAAGAGGAGCACATAGAGAGCGGTGTACTTGGCCTGCTCCGCCTTGGTGTGCTGCTTGTTCTTCTGGGCATTGTATCTCAGGAGCTGATCCGGCTGATCGCCGAAGTAGCCAAGGAAGGTGTCTGAGCGTGTGGTATAGGTGGAAAGATCATTCTCATCCAGCTCTATGACGCGGGCGCCTCTGCCGTCGTCACCGTAGGAGGAGAAACCTGTGCCTGCTGTGCAAACAAGGTCGATGCCCTGATAGTTGATGGTGTAGTTGTTTACGTGGTCATGGCCGAAGAACATGGCAACAACGTCGCCCTGCTTCTTCATCGTATTGAACTGGCCGCCGTTGGTAACAGGCGGACAGGGAGCCTCATGGAGCACGCTGTCAGCAGTTGAGTTTTCGGGGTTGAGCTTGTAGTACTTGCCGCCGTTCTCGATAGCGCCCTCAGTGCCTGCGGGGACTTCCATCAAAGCGTCCCAGATCTCGGGAACAACAATGTGCTGGAAGACCATTGAGGGTACTGCCTTGCCGCCGTTTGCGGCCTTGAGCTCGTTGCTGGTCTTGACGTACCAGTCAAGCTGGCTCTGATGAACGTAGTCATAGCCGATCCTGTCGCCGTTCTCGGCATATTCATACATATTGGAGTCGATCATCCAGAGGTTGTAGGCTGTTCTTCTGCCGTCGGAGGAGAGGATGGGCAGGTTATAAGTGCCGCAGCCGTAAATCTCTGCGCCCTCGTCAACGCCAAGGGAACAGCTGTATTTGTTGTAGATAGCCATCTGCTCTTCTTTTGTGACGCGGCACTCGCCGTCATGGTTGCCGAATACCATTGCGGTGGGGATGCCGGCCTTCTCGAAGATGGACATAAAATCGTCGATGGCTGAAGAAACGAGGAGTTTATCAACGGGCTTTAAGCCAAGGGTGCAGGAGCCGCCGGAGATATTGTCGCCGGTGAGCACGATAAGGTCGGGCTGAACGCGCTTGACAGCCTCTTTGATGAAATCTCTCGTGATGGGCTTGAGTATGGGGCCGTCCTGAATATCGGCAAACTGGAGAATGGTGAACTTGCCGTCGCTGCCGAATTTAAGGGTTTTGTCAACGCTCTTGTTTGCTGCGAACGCGGTCGCGGGCAATGAACCCATGAGCAACGCGAGAACAAGAACTACGGATGCAATGAATGTGAGTTTCTTTTTCATGGTTTTTCTCCTTGTCTTTTATTTATGTTACGGTTAAAACACCGATTAACATACTATCACTGACTGCCTGCAGTGTCAACCTTTTTAAGGGGGGATTGCGACGCCTGACAACTGAGAAGCGTTGCGTTCATCGTCTTATGAAAATCAGTCTGAAAAGCCTGTATATCTGTATAGCGGGGAAAAGCAGAACGTAGAGGATTGTGCTTTTTATTCTTTCATTGTCGGGTACGTCTCTGTTTATGTACATTTTGAACCGCAGAACCTGATCGGGCTGATCGCCGTAATAGTCCAGGAAGGTTTCAAGATGGGTGCTGTAAGTTGAAAGATCCTTTTCGTCCAGATCTATGACGCGGACGCCCCTGTTGTTGTTGCCGTAGGAGCGGAAGCCTACGCCGGGGGTACAGATAAGATCTATGCCCTGATGCTTTACGGAGTAGCTGTTGATGTGGTCATGGCCGAAAACCATTGCCACAACGTCGCCCTGAGCCTTTACGCAGTCAAACTCGCCGCCGTTTTGGTTGGAGGGATCGGGATCCTCACGCATAGAGCTGCCCGGCGCGGTATTTTCAGGGTTGAGGACGTAGAATTTCCCCTCGTATTCCACTGCGCCCTCAGTGCCCTCCGGCACCTCAAGCAGAGCGTCGTAAATCTCGGGAACAACAATGTGCTGGAAGAGTATGGATGGCACGGCTTTGCCGCCGTTAGCGGCTTTGAGCTCGTTGCCGGTTTTGACGTACCAGTCAAGCTGACTCTGCCTGACGTAGTCAAAGCCCTGCCGGTTGCCCTCTTCGTCATATATATACATATTTGAGTCGAACATCCACAGGTTGTAAGCTGTTTTTGCGCCGTCTGAGGAAAGGATAGGCAGGTTGTAGGTGCCGCAGCCGTAGATCTCTTCGCCCTCGTCAATGCCGAGGAAGCAGCTGTATTCGCTGTATATCGCCATCTGTTCTTCTTTTGTTACAAGACATTCGGCGTCATGGTTGCCAAACACCATGGCGGTGGGGACGCCCGCCTTTTCAAATATCGACATAAAATCATCAATGGCGGATCTGATCCGTAACTCGTCGATGTTCTTTTTGCCGGATTGGCAGATGCGGCCGTAGACGTTGTCGCCTGTGAGCACAACAAGATCGGGCTGAACACGCTTGACGGCCTCCCTGAGGAATTGCCTCGTTATGAGCTTGAGCGAGGGGCCGTCCTGAATATCCGCCACCTGCATGATCCTGAACTTGCCGTCGCTGCCGAACCTGAGAGTTTTGTCAATGCTGTTTTTGGCTGACGCGCAAGTGGATAATGAACCACAGAGCAGTGCAAAAACAAGCAGCGCGGAAACTATAAAGGTGAGCCTTTTCATCGTTCTCTCTCCTTTTTATTTTTGCGGTTAGCATAATCTAACAACTAAAATTATAATACTGAGGATACCCTTTGTCAATTGCTTTAAAAAGTATTTTTATGATTTTGAGAAAAAATTCCCGGCGAAGCATTGCTGAACGCCGGGAGAAACATCATTTTGTAAAAATGTTTTTAGCCAGTCTGTATATGGATATCAAGGGGAAGAGGCAGATATACAGGACAGTGCTTTTTGTTCTCTCATCCTTCGGAACGTCAAGATTGTCGAAGGTTTTGTATCTCAACATGATATCCGGCTCATTTTCATAATAGCTGAGAAAGGTTTCAACGTGGGTCTTGTATGTTGAAAGATCATTTTCGTCCAGCTCTATTACCCGGGCGCCCCGGCAACTGTCGCCATATGAGTTGAAGCCTACGCCGGGGGTGCATACCAAGTCTACGCCACGATATTTTACCGAGTAGCTGTTTGCGTGGTCGTGGCCGAAAAACATCGCCACAACGTCGCCCTGAGCCTTTACGCAGTCAAACTCGCCACCGTTTACGAAGGAGGGACCGGGGTACTCGTGGAGTGCGCTGCCGGGAACGGTGTTCTCCGGGTCAAGGACGTAATAATTACCCCTGTATTCCACAGCCTCCGGGGTGCCCTTGGGAACCTGAAGGAAGGCGTCGTATATTTCGGGGACAACAATGTGCTGGAATATCATCGATGGCACGGCCTTGCCGCCGTTTGCCGCTTTGAGCTCGTTGCTTTTACCGACGTACCATTTAAGCTGATTCGGCATAACGCGGCCATAGCCCAGCTTGTTGCCTTCTTCATCATATTCATACATATTTGAGTCCAGCATCCAGAGGTTGTAGGCGGTTTTTTTACCGTCGGAGGAGAGAATGGGCAGGTTATAGTTTCCGCAGCCGTCTATTTCGTTGCCCTCGTCAACTCCCAGGGAGCAGCTGTAAGTGTTGTAAATGGCCATCTGTTCTTCCTTTGTGACCGTGCATTCGGCGTCATGATTGCCGAAAACCATGGCTGTAGGAATTCCCGCCTTTTCAAATATTTTCATAAAATCCTCAATGGCAGAGCGGACTTTAAGCTTTTCAAGAGTATGGGTATTGGCCTTGCAGGCCTTGCCGAAGATATTGTCCCCCGTCAGCACAATAAGGTCGGGCTGTACCCGTTTGACAACGTCGGTAAGGTATTGCCTTGTTAAAAATTTCAATGCGGAGCGATCCTGAATGTCGGCGATCTGCAGGATGGTGAATTTTCCGTCGCTGCCGAATTTGAGGGTCTTGTCAACGCTGTTCTTCGCAAAAGCGGAGGTTGAAAACGAACCTGCGAGCAGGGCGAAAACAAGCATTAGAGATACTATGGATGAAAGTTTCTTTTGCATTAGTCCGGCTCCTTTTAAAATATTGGCGTCAGCGCCGTATAACGATTTCATTATAATATCGCCGGTGTGCTTTGTCAATCGCCGCTTCGGGGTGATTTTTACAGTTTTCCGGGAGAGATAATATAATTTGTTTACATAATATTAACACCATTAGGTATTGATATATTGACCGTTTTGTGGTATCATATCAAATTGAATTTATATTGATTAAACTTGGAGGTGTTTACCTTGAAAACGATTTTTGAGAATGTCAAAATCCTCGTTGAAAAAGGGGAGGGATTTGAGATAGTTGACGGCTCTATAGGTATAGACGGAGAGAAGATCTCCTTTGCCGGAGCCGCTCCGGAGGATGTTTCCGGGTACCAAAAAATTGACGGAAAGGGTCAGCTTGTGATGCCGGGGCTTATCAACAGCCACACCCACGTCTATATGACGATCTTTCGTAACGTGGCGGACGATCTCATGTTTGACGACTGGCTTTTCGGCAATATTCTGCCGAGGGAGGACAAGCTACTGCCCGGCGACTCTTACTGGGGCACGATGCTGGGAATAGGCGAGATGCTCAGGAGCGGCACCACAGCCTTCCTTGATATGTATATTTTTACGGACGAAAATGTTCAGGCCGCGGCTGACAGCGGCATAAGAGCCGTTATGTCCAGAGGCCTTTCCGGCGCAAGCGACCGGGATGAGGGCGGCGAGAGAAGGCTCAGGGAGGCCACCGAAGAGATCAAAAAATGGCGGGCCGCCGCAGAGGGCAGGCTCACCTTTATGCTGGCTCCCCACGCGCCTTATACCTGCGCTCCGGACTACGTTGAAAAAGTAATCGGACGGGCAAGGGAGCTTGGCGTGGGTATTCACACCCATCTTGCCGAGAGCAGGAACGAGATAAAAAATATAGCCGAAAAATACGGCTGCACTCCCATCGAATATATGGATCGTACAGGGCTTTTCGACCTGCCCACCGTGGCGGCGCACTGTGTTTACCTTACGGATAACGATATTGATATTTTCGCGGCCAAGGGCGTGAGCATAGCCACCAACCCGGTGAGCAATCTCAAGCTTGCCAACGGTATAGCTCCGGTGAAAAAATATCTTGAACGGGGCATTAACGTCTGCCTTGGTACGGACGGAGCGGCAAGCAACAACTGCCTTAATATGTTCAGGGATCTTTCCTTCCTGACCCTGCTCAACAAGGGTCTGCTTGAGGATCCCCTTGCGGTGAGTGCTGAGGATGGGCTGAAGATAGCCACAGTCAACGGCGCGAAGGCTCTGGGTCTGGATGACACGGGCAGCATAAAGGCCGGCAACAAGGCGGATCTTATATTCATAGACCTTGACAGACTGAATATGTTCCCCCATAACAATATTATTTCCTCCCTCGCTTACTCCGCCAACGGTTCGGAGGTCACAAGAACCATTGTAAACGGCAAGACTCTTATGGAGAACGGGGAGCTTAAGACCATAGACGAAGAACGTGTACGTTTTGAGGTCGCAAGGATAGCGGACAGGATAAATAACTGAAGGATCTGATATTATGTACGATATAAAAGATATAGGCCTTGCGCCGTCAGGAAACGATAAGATCCAATGGGCAAAGGTGAACGCGCCTCTGCTCAGAGGTCTTGAGGAGGAGTTCCGCCGCGATAGACCCCTTGAGGGCATAAGCGTGGCGCTCTCCATACATCTTGAGGCAAAGACAGCCTACCTCTGCCTTGTGCTTGCGGCAGGCGGCGCCCGGGTGTTTGCCGCGGGCAGCAACCCCCTGACCACTCAGGATGACGTTGCCGCCGCCCTTGCGGAAAAGGGCATAAACGTGTTCTCAAAATACGGCTGTTCGGGGGAGGAGTATCAGAATTATCTCCGCCGGATCATTGAAAGCAAGCCCAACATAATAGTTGATGACGGCGGCGATCTGGTGAACCTTGTGCACAACGAGTACCCCGAGCTCATTGACGGTATAATAGGCGGCTGTGAGGAGACCACAACGGGTATCATCCGCCTGCTCTCAATGGAGCGCGGCGGCAAGCTCAGGTTCCCCATGGTGACGGTGAACAACGCGCGCTGCAAATATCTTTTTGATAACCGCTACGGCACAGGGCAGTCGGTGTTCGACGGCATAAACAGGACTACAAACCTGATTGTTGCCGGCAAAAACGTGGTCGTGGCCGGTTACGGCTGGTGCGGCAAAGGCACGGCAATGCGCGCAAAGGGTCTGGGCGGCCATGTGATAGTGACCGAGGTGGATCCTGTCAAGGCGATGGAGGCCGTTATGGACGGATTTGAAGTGATGCCCATGCTGGAGGCGGCGAAGATAGGCGACCTGTTTATCACAGTTACGGGCTGTACCGATGTTATAACAAAAGAGGCCTTTGCGGTCATGAAGAACGGCGCGCTCCTGTGCAACGCAGGCCATTTCAACGTTGAGGTGGACGTTGCCGGGCTGGAAGAAATTGCCGTTGAAAAGAAGCAGCAGCGCAACAAAAACATCATGGGCTACAAGCTTCCAAACGGCAACTGGCTTTATCTGCTTGCCGAGGGCAGGCTGGTAAACCTTGCCGCCGGGGACGGACACCCTGTGGAGATAATGGATATGAGCTTCGCCATTCAGGCGTTGAGCGTCAAATATCTTGTGGAGAACAAAAACAAAGCTTTCGACAAAAAAGTAATAGCCGTGCCGGAGGAGATCGACAACGAGGTCGCCCGGCGCAAGCTCAAGTATTGGGGCCGCAGTATAGACAGCCTTACAGAAAAGCAGCAAAAATATCTCAACAGCTACAATCTTTGAGGAGGAGCTAATATGATAATAATTTCTCCATCCTTTCTTTCGGCTGATTTCGGCAGGCTTTACGAAGAAACCGAGAGCATGGCGCAATGCGGCGCGGACTGGTTCCATCTGGACGTTATGGACGGACGCTTTGTGCCCAACATCAGCTTTGGAGTTCCGGTCATCAAGGCTCTGCGAAAGCATTCGGACAAAACCTTTGACGTTCACCTGATGATCGATGAACCCATCCGTTATATCGACGATTTTCGCCATGCCGGCGCTGATATAATAACAGTGCACACCGAAGCCTGCTCCGACGTGCAAAAAACCATAGACAAGATCAAAAGCTGCGGCTGCGTCCCTTCGCTGTCCGTCAAACCGGGCACCCCGGTCGAGGATACTTTCAAGTACCTGGATCAGGTGGGAATGGTTCTGATAATGACAGTGGAGCCGGGCTTCGGCGGCCAATCCTTCATGGAGGATATGATGCCGAAGGTAAAACTGCTCCGGGAGGAGATAAACCGAAGAGGGCTTGAAGTCAACGTGCAGGTGGACGGCGGTATATCCGCGGAGACCATAGCCTCTGCGGCAGGCGCAGGCGCAAATGCTTTTGTAGCCGGCAGCGCCATATTCGGCGCGGAGAACAGAGGGGAATATATCTCCGGTCTCCGCCGCGCGGCGGAAGCCGCTTTTCGCGGGTGATCTTATTTTCTTCCGCCAAGTTCGTTCCAATATTCGTTTGTAACGGCGGCGCTTATCCTGCCGGTGCCCCAGAGCTTGCCATATTCCGAAAGGGCGGTTTTCAGCTTTTCGGAGTTTATGCCGGCGCAAACCGTCAAGCGGTACCTTCCGGCAAGCTCGTATGCTTTGCAGGATATCACGTTTTCCTTATATGCCGCGAGCCTTTCTCTGCCGCAGAGAAAATCGTCGGCGTCGTTGAATTCAAACACAAGATATTCCACGTTTTTACGGATGAGCGTATGCTCAGGTTTTGATACACAGCCCAGCGCGGTAAAGGCAAGCAGGCAGCCTCCGGAACGTCCGGGCAGGGCTTCTATCAGCATTTTGCCGTAGGGGTCGATGCTCCTGCCGATAACGGCTTTTACACGTTCCAGAATTGTCCAGATCGCGCGTTTGGTTTCCGCGTTGGAGTAATCCATTTCCTCGTATGTAATATCAAGATCAGCCATGTCTGCGGCAGTCAGTTCAACTATTATTTTGTTTTCCCAAGGCGCTTCTATATGCACGGCGTACACCAGCCTTTCATCGGAGCGGGGCGTCGCCTGCCCCGGAGAGATTTTGTTACCCATACATTACATAGTATTCTCAACATTAAATAAGTGCAATACAAAAATGCTGGAAGGCGAGGGAAAAATTAACATAAAGGAGGGGGCTCAGATTTGAAGTCCGTGTCCGGAAAAAAATCAAATAAAAACAGCTACGCTGATTTTCTCATAATGTCCGTGATCCCTGTTATTATGGCCTGGTATTATAACGGCGCGCAGGTCTTTAAGCTCTTGATTGTTTCCGTCGCCTCGGCGGTGGTGTGCGAGACGGTTATGTCGCTGATACTCAAGGTGAGGCTCAGGCTCGGGGATCTCAATGCGGTTTATATAGGCGTCATCATGGCGCTCATGCTGCCTGCGGACGCTTCTCCGCTGCTTGCGGCGGCAGGCTGCGCCTTTGCCGTGATAGTTGCCAAAATGCCCTTTGGCGGAGCGTTGAATTCCCCCTTTGTACCTGCGGCGGCAGGCTTTGCCTTTTTGTGTCTTTGCAAGCCGGAGGAGGTATTCAAATATCCGCCTGTTCTTACAAGCGCGGTGGGGCAGAGCACTTCCCTTGCCTCCATGCTTGCCCAGGGCAATTCAGTCAGACTTAACTCGATAAACTTTATCAATCTCATGATAGGCGAATTTGTGGGCCCTATGGGCGCCACCTGCACCGCCGTATTGCTTTGCGCCTTGATCTATCTTATTATCCGCAGACCCTACTCCGCCATCAACGCCGCAGGCTTTTTGACTGCCTGCGCCATAATGGCTGTGCTTTTCCCAAGGATCCGCTCCGGCGCCCTTTGCTCTCTGGTGATGGAAATGTGCTCCGGTATGCTTATATTTACGGCGCTGTTCCTTGTGACAGATCCCTGCGCCTCTCCCAACAGACCCATGAACAGGCTTATTTACGGCCTTGTTGCCGGGGTCATATGTATGCTTATCAGATATTTCGGAAAATTCGAGGAAAGCGCCTGCTTCGCGGTGATAATAACCAACGCGATATGGCCGCTGTTTGAAAAATTCCTTAACGATAAACCTTATGTCAGAGCCCAAACCAAGGCCGCTGTCCGGGCTGAAAAATCGGAGGTGACGGAAAATGCCTGATAAAAAGCCGAGATTTTCAACCTTTTTGATAAGGGCGTCTTTCGTGTACAACCCGGTGCTGATACAGGCTCTGGGTCTGTGCCTGGTCATAGCCGCCACCACCTCCCTCAAGGTTTCCCTGCTCCTCTCCTGCGAGATATCGGTGACGCTTATAATTGCCGAGGCTCTCACGGCGCTGATAATTAAAAACTTCCCCAACTGGGTGAGAGTGACCGCGTATATGCTGATAGGCCTGACTGTTGCCTGCCCGTCCATGCTTTTGCTGGAACGGGTGAATGAGGAGCTGCTCACCGCGGCCGGAGTGTATCTGCCGCTGATCTCCGTGAACGCTCTTGTGGCGGTCAGGTGCGAAAGATACGCCACAAAACACAAGGTCAAGGAGAGCCTTTTTGACGGCGTTGCATCTTCTGTGGGATTCAGCCTGGTCATGATAATTGCAGGCATCATCCGCGAGGTTATAGGCAGCGGCACAATATGGGGCAAGACCCTTCCGTGGGACGCGAAAATGCCGGGTATGCTTCTGCCCTTTGGCGGCCTTATTGTGATGGGATTTATGTCCGCAGGGTTAAAGTCGGCGATAGCAAAGATATTCCCACACAACAGCAACGTGATAAAGAATATGGATAAGCCTATCGTTCCGGATAAGCCTCCGGTGACAAATACCATGAGGGTGCCTGCGGCTGCGGCGCGTGAACCCGTTAAAGTAGCCCGTATCAGCGAGGAGGCTGCTCCGAAGGTCTATGTTCCGGTTGCAGCGGAGCTTCGGCAGGAAACGGCTGTACGGGAGGAGGCTCCCGACGAGCAGCCCTTGCCGGAGGTGCCGGAAGCTGATATTCGGGAAGAGGCTCCGAAAAACGACGCCGAGCCGGAAGTCAAGAAGCCCGGACCCGAAACGGAAGTTCCCGAAACCGCCGATGCGCAAAAAACTTCGGAGCCCCGTACCGAAGATACAGCGGATATTAAGGATAAAATAGAAAGCTTTGTTAAAAATATAGGCCGGCGTAACGGCAACGTCTCCCATAACGCTCCCGATGAAAAAGGAGAAGCAAAGGAAGAGACCGATAAAAACAAACGGGACAAAAACAGGGCAAAGAAAACAGCGCGTAAAAAGCCGGCACGACCCGATAAGCCTTACAAGGCTGACAACGAGCCGGGAAAAAACATCTCCGAGCTGCTTGATGAAATGGACAGGGATTACAATGTTACTGCAAGTGCCACAAGCGTTGAAAAGGAGATAACCCCGGATGAGATAGGCAGGATTGATCTCAACGAGCTTGACCAAAAGCCCCTGCCCAACCCGGACGTGGATCTGAGTAAGATCAGGATCGGAGCGGACAAACCGAAGAGCTCCGAGGATTATATGAAAAGCTTTTCGCCGGAAAAGAAACCCAGAGACGGTGAAAAAGAACCCGCGAAGGAGTCCAAACCATACAGCGTGGACAGCCAATTCGAGGAGATACTCAGGAAATATCACCTTGACGGCTGAAAAGAGAGGTGCTTGATTTGAGCTGGTTTTTAAATTTTGTGAGCGTTGCGCTCTACGCCGCGTTTATACAGAATTTGGTATTCAACGGCGGTTACGGCGCAAGCGAATCCATAAGGATGTCCCTGAAATACGGCAGGGTGATACCATTCAGCCTGATGATAGCGGGCTATTCCACGTTTACCGCAGTGGTGTGCAGAGCCCTTGACCTTAATCCCCGGATAAACGCCTTGAGCTTTGCTTTTCATACGGCAATCTTCGGCGGAGTGCTTGCTTTTTCATATCTTATAATAGCCACCGTTCTGCGCGTGGTGTTCCACGTCAAGAGAAAGACCCTCAGCACCATGGGCGTAGCGGCGCTCAATTCCATGGTTTTCGCCATTCCTCTTATCAACCGCCGCTCCGGCGCCGGTTTTGCGGAGAGCATTGGTATGGGTATCGGTTCCGGTATTGCTTTCGTCTTTGCCGTTGTGATCATTTACGTCGGTATAGATAAGCTTGATAAGATAAAAGGTATTCCCAAGGCTTTTAACGGCATCCCGGCGATATTCATCTACGTCGCCCTTGTTTCAATGGCGTTTTCAGGCCTGTCAGGTTCCATACTCTTCGCGTAAGGGTGTTTTAGTGTGAAAATCACACTATCCGATTATATTGCCCGAAAGGCTATGGTGATAGATATGTTCAACAAAAAGTCCAAAAGTGAATATTATCAGACTCTCGGCAGGCGCAGAAAAAGCTTTTTTGAGTTTACCGACGTCTATCCCGGCTCCAACGGCAAAAAAATGCGTGCCAGCGCCTCATACAGGAAAAAGCAGTACATAGCCAGGACGCTCATAGCTCTCGGCATTATTTTGCTGATAGTTGCCGGATTTTTCGTAGAGGATCTGCTTATGGATATTTCCGAGCTGCCCTACGCCATATAAAATATTTTTCCGAAAAGGACTGAATTCCCGATGCATTTTATCCCGTACAATTCCCGTTTGGAATACCATAAATACCCCTTTGGCGCGGTAAAGGAGGAGACGACCATCACCTTCCGCGTCATACTGCCCAGATACATCTGCTGCAGAGGCGTTGATTTTATTATAGCCTCGGATGACGGGGCGAGCACTGCCCTGCCCATGCAGTGGGAGCGTATGGAGGGGGAACATGAGGAATGGTGGCGCGTTGAATATACTCCGGAGAAAAAGGGCGTATATTGGTACAGATTCACCGCGCACACGGATATGGGGGACAACGAAATACGCTGTATTTCCGAGGGCTTTGGCGCTATCAATATGGGCGGCAGCTCATGGCAGCTGACTGTGTATGACAAAAACTTTTCCACTCCGTCGTGGGTGAGGGAAGGGGTCATTTATCAAATCTTTCCGGATAGATTTTGCAACTCCGGTCAAAAGAAAAACGGCGTCCCCGGGGACAGGATCCTTCGCTCCGACTGGGGCGGCGAACCTATGTGGGAGCCTGACGAAAAGGGAGATATCAACAGGTACGATTTCTTCGGCGGCGACTTTAAGGGCATTGAACAGAAGCTGGAATATTTGGCTTCGCTTTCCGTTAAATGCATATATCTTAATCCGATCTTTGAGGCTCACTCCAACCACCGTTACGATACCGCCGACTATGAGCGGACAGATCCGCTTCTGGGTACGCAAAAGGATTTTGTTTCCCTTTGCAGAGCCGCGAAAAAGCTGGGCATACGCATTATTCTGGACGGAGTTTTCAGCCATACGGGAGCGGACAGCAAATATTTCAACAAAAACAGCAGATACAAAACCACAGGTGCTTACAATTCAAAGGAATCCCCGTATTACGCTTGGTACAAATTCGTAAAATGGCCGGATGATTACAAGGGCTGGTGGGGTATCAAAATACTCCCGGAGACCAACGAGGAGCAGCCAGGTTATCTTGAATACATCACAGGAGAAAAAGGTATATTGAAAAAATGGCTCCGTCTGGGCGCATGGGGCTGGAGACTTGACGTGGCGGACGAACTGCCGGACGTTTTCCTCGACCGGCTTAACAGAGCGGTAAAAGAGGAAAAGCCGGACGCTTACATCCTGGGCGAGGTTTGGGAGGACGCCACAAACAAGATGAGCTACGGCGTGCGCAGACGCTATCTGCTTGGGGGTCAGCTGGATTCAGTGATGAATTATCCCTTTGCGGAGGGCATAATAAACTTTGTTGAGACCGGCAGCGCTGAAAAATTTATGAGCGCTGTGACAGAGATAACCGAAAATTATCCCAAGCCTGCTTTGGACACGCTGATGAACCATATCGGAACACACGACACCGTAAGGGCGCTCACAAGGCTTTCCGGCGAGGGCGCATATTTTGAGGACAGAAGAAAATATTCAGGCTTAAGGCTCAGCGAAGCCCAGAGAGCTGCGGGGATAGAGCGGCTCAAAATGGCGGCGGCTTTGCAGTACACTTTGCCGGGCGTGCCCTGCCTTTATTATGGCGATGAGGCCGGGCTTGAGGGTCACAGGGACCCCTTCAACAGAGCCTGCTTCCCCTGGGGGAGAGAAAACGGGGAATTGACAGCATATTACCGCAAACTTGGCGGGATAAGAAAAGAATACTCCTCTCTGCATGACGGCAGATTTGTGCCTGTTTCCGCGGCAATGGGCTGCGCGGCCTATGCCCGGGTGGGGGAAAATGAGAGCATAGTGGTGATCTCAAACGGAAACGACCACGAAATAGAGTATTACCTTCAGTCGGAGTGGAGCGGCCTGACCTCGTTGATGGGCGGCGAATGCTCCGAAAACGGCAGCCGGGTCAAAATCGCCCCGATGTCCACGGCAATACTTTTAAAAAAATAGATCCGGAGGGATATTAAGTGCCGAGAAAGTCGAAACAGCTTCGGTTTCAAACAGATAAAAAAAGAGAAGCTTCAAAGACCAAGCATTTTATTTTTGGCTTTTTGATCATATTGATAATATTCGGAACAGCTTCAGCAATAATCCTTTTTAAAGACGCATCCTTCAGCTCTATCAACTCCACCACGGCGGAAACCACGTCTGAGACAGAGATCGAAACAAAGCCGTCGGTAACCGGAACCGCCCATTACCTGATCTTTTGCACAGATGATTCGGACAGCAGGGTGCAGTTTGCCGTGGTCATCAAAATGGCTGCGGACACCCGGCAGTTAAGCGTTTGCCCGGTTTCGCCGGAGGCTTCCGCTCAAGTCAACGGCAGAGTTATGAGTCTGTCGGAGGCCTATGCTCAGGGAGGAGCTCCGCAGGCGGTAAAGGCCGTTGAAAGTATCGGGAATATAAGCATAGATAAATACGCATTTGCCAACGAGGAAAAATTCAAAAAGGCTTTTAACGTTTTGGGCTCAATACAGTATAACGTGCCGGAAAAGGTCTCCTACCGTTCGCCGGGGGTCACCATCTCAATGGCTCAGGGAGTCCAGAAAATGACGGGTGATATTTTCTGCAGATATATGCTTTACTGCGCCGCGCAGGGGGAAAAGGGGCTCAGGGAGCAGGCCTCCGTCACCTGTTGCGCCGTAGACAGCTTTATCAATAAGTCGAATTTTGAAAAAATCGATCGGCTTTATGATAAAATAATAAATATAGTGTCAAGCGATATTTCGGTGATCGATTTCAACAGCAGCAAGCCTATGCTCGAGGCTTTTTCCTTGAACACAATGAGACCTCCGTGCGAGGCGGTTTACGCCCTGAACGAACTGGCGGACAAATAAGAGCAAAAAATAATCGGAAAGGATGGTCGTATGGGCAAAAAAATAACAGCTGTGATTCTGCTTGCCGTTATTCTGCTCAGTGTTCCCGGCTGCGGATTTATCAACAGTATCAGAGACAGAATGTACCGGCCTCCCGACTGGAACTCCGTTGAACCGGTGACCCCGAAGACCGGAGGCATATCAAAATATTATTACTGGAACCTCTCAAACAAAGAAAAGATAGCTTATTCAAATATTTTCAAGGGCGTTGGAAACTTTGAAACCAAGATAGAGATCCCCGAGCTGGATCAGGATGAACTTTCCACCGTATTTTCCGCGTTGCTTTACGACAATCCGGAGCTTTTCCACCTGAAAAGGGTCTGCAACCTTTCTTCCTCCGGCAACAGGTGCTATTTCAACACCTTTTACTGTATGGAACGGGATGAGTATAACGAAAAGCTCGCAAAGCTCAAGGAAAAGGTCAGCGAGATTATAAGCGGTATGGATTTCTCCGGGGATCAATACAACGCGGAGCTTTACATACACGACTATATAGTTGAACATTGTTCTTACAGCAACACGGACGACCAGGAGGAGAGCACAGCCTACGGGGCGCTGATAAACGGTTCCGCCTCCTGCGAGGGCTATGCCAAATCCGCGCAGATGCTCTTTGACGCCATAGGGATAGAAAGCTACGTCCTGGCAGGGGAGTCCACTCCCAACGAAAAAGGCGAACCGGAGAGCCATATGTGGAATGTGGTGCGCATAAACGGCAGGTATTATTACCTTGACGTTACCTGGGACGATCCCGTCAGGGAGGACGGCTCCGAAAGCTTGAGACACGTTTATTTCAATATGACGGACAGGGAGCTGACCCTGACACACTCAAAGTATGAAAACCTGAACGTCTGCGATTCCGATGAGGACAATTATTTCACGCGCAATAAGCTCCTGTTCGGTTACTATGACGAGAATATGAGAGAGGCCTTGCTCCGGCTCTTTGTTCAGGCATACACCGACGGCAAAAATTCAGTTGAGGTAAAATTCAACGGCAAAAATCCGTACAGGGACGCCATCGAAAAACTGATAAAAGAAGGCAAGATCTATCCTATTCTGTCTGAGGTCGTAAAGCAGACAGGGGCGGAAATCAACAAAAACAAGATCTCATATATCAACAATGACAAGTTCCACATAATTGAATTTGTAATGGTGCCGAAGAAGTAAAAAAGGGGTGCGTTAAAACGGATATTGAAAGGATAGAAAAGGCTGTCAGGGAGATCCTATTTGCAATAGGTGAGGATCCGGACAGAGAAGGGCTTGTTGAAACGCCGCGCAGGGTGGCAAAAATGTACGAGGAAGTATTCTCGGGAATGAGCGAGGATCCGCATAAGCACCTCAAAATATTTACTGAAAACACCGATGAGATGGTGGTGGTGCGGGATATTCCTCTGTATTCCATGTGCGAGCATCACATCATTCCCTTCATAGGCAAGGCAAATATAGCCTATATCCCCAACAACGGCAGGGTGATAGGTCTGTCGAAGCTGGCGAGGATAGTTTCCTGCTTTGCGAAAAGGCCGCAGTTACAGGAGAGGCTCACCGCACAGGTGGCGGATTTCCTGTATGAGGAGCTTGACCCCAAGGGAGTGGCAGTGGTGATCGAAGCGGAGCACCTTTGCATGACCATGAGGGGTGCCCGTGCCGCCGGAGCAAAAACGGAGACTTCGGCTCTCAGGGGAATAATGCGCAGCGACGCCAAGACCCGCGCAGAGGTGATGACCCTGCTGGGCAATCGCTGATTTTACGAAGCAGGGTGAAGGAATGTCATATTTTGTTGCAGGCAAATATAAGCTGCCTTTAGGCCGCAGAGCCTATGTGATGGGCATACTCAACGTCACCCCGGACTCTTTCTCGGACGGGGGAAGGTATTTCAATGAGACCGCCGCTGTCAGGCACTGCCTTGAGATGCGCGGCCAGGGCGCGGATATTATCGACATAGGCGCCCAATCCACCGGCCCTGCCAGCCGTGAGATATCCCCGGAGGAGGAGCTTGAAAGGCTTATGCCTGTCCTTGAGGGGGTAAGGGGCAAACTGGATATCCCCGTGTCGGTGGATACCTATTATCCCGAAGTTGCGGAGCAGGCTCTCAGTATGGGCGCGGATATCATCAACGACGTGGGCGGAGCCTTCAACGAACATACTGCCGCTCTTTGCGGAGAGTGGGGCGCAGGTTATATCGTTATGCACAATGACGGGGGAGCGGCTGTTGTCACAGAGTACCCGGAGGGCATAATAAAAGCCGTTCAGAGCTTTTTTGACGGGGTGCTTTCCCAATGCGATAAGCTCGGCTTTGACAGGAAGAACCTTTGCCTTGATCCGGGGATAGGCTTTGGCAAATCCCATGAGGATAATTTAAGACTTTTGCGTTTTATGGACAGGCTGGACACCCACGGGGCCGCTCTGCTTGCCGCAGCCTCGCGCAAGCGGGTCATAGGCAGAGCCACCGGTGAGGAAAGGCCGGACAAAAGAGACGCCGGAACCGTGGCCGCGCACGCGGCGGCGATACTCGGCGGAGCGGATATAATAAGAGCGCACGATGTTCCGTCTGCCCTTCAGGGGGCAAGAATGGCGTCCGCGCTGAGAAATACGGAGTTTTGAATATATGGATAAGATAATAATAAACGGGCTGGAAGTCTACGCCTACCACGGAGTAAATCCGGAGGAAAAGACGGACGGACAGAATTTTATCATAAACGCGGAGCTTTTTGTCGACTTGTCGGCTCCATGCGAAACGGACGAGCTCAATGATACTGTGAACTATTCCAAGGTCATAAAACTTATTACCAGGATAATGACCTCCGAAAAGTATAATCTTATAGAGCATGCGGCTCAAAAAACGGCGGACGGATTGCTGGCCGAATTCGACCGGATCAAAAAGGTGAAGCTGACTTTAAAAAAGCCGGATGCGCCAATAAAAGCGGATTTTAACTTTGTGGCGGTTGAAATAGAAAGGGAAAGACAAACACATTAAGGGGATGTGATCAGGATGAGTATAGCTGTAATAGGTATGGGTACAAACATGGGCAAACGGTTTGAGAACATCAAAAAGGCGGTGGAAGCGCTCAAGCTTCTGCCCGGCACGCAGGTGCTGAGGGCGTCTCACGTTTACGAAACTATCCCGGTGAGCGATATCGACCAGCCGAAGTTCCTCAACGTGAACATAGAGCTGGAGACAAATATGTCCCCCATGGCACTGCTGGGCGCCTGTCTGGGCATAGAGGCGGCGATGGGCAGAGTGCGCACCGTCAAGGACGGACCCAGGGTGATCGACCTTGATCTGCTCCTCTATGAGGGCGTCAAAAACGAGAGCTTTGAGCTGACCCTCCCTCACCCGAGGATACTTGAGCGAGCCTTTGTTATGATCCCGATGAAGGATTTGTTCCCCGAGGGCAGAGCGCCGGGACTGTTCTTTGAACCCTATCTTAAAGGCATCAGCTATGCCGGGATCAAGCGGTTTGAAAAGGATCTTGAAATATCGGTGACCGCCGATGGTATTCTGATGTGATCGGCAGGGGAAAATATGTACTTACATTTAGGGCAGGACACGGTAGTCACAACTGACGAAATAGTCGGTATCTTCGACCTTGATAACAGCACTGTCTCAAAGATAACAAGGGATTATCTCCGCCTGAGTGAGCGCGGCGGCCGGGTCATAACAATAGGCTATGATCTGCCTAAGTCCTTTGTTTTGTGCAAAGATAAAAAGAGCGGCGAGCAGAGGGTGTATATCTCCCCCATAGCGGTATCCACTCTGCAAAAAAGGATCGAAAAGGGTTGATTTTGCCAAACCTTCATAAAAGCTGAAAACGGCGAGACGCAGAATTGAATTCCACGTCTCGCCGTAATAGTTACTTATTGAATTTTGGTTTCCTTCATGCCACGCGTGAGCTCTGAGACTGGACTGAGCTCCTGTAAACGCTGCGGCTTGAATGATCGCCGGAGCGGCTGCCGCTTGTTCTTCTGCTGTTGAGTATCTCCTGACGCTGTCTGTCCTCAAACGCTCTGCGCTCAGCGGAGATGCGGCCCTCTTTTTCCGCTCTCAGCTCCTTGCGTACAATGGCAATGATAGACGCAATCTTATCCTCAAATGCGATAAATTTGCGCTCATAGATAAAGCCGACTATCAATAAAATTCCAATAGAAAATTCAATTATGCTCCTGATCACCGATGCTGTTGTCATGTAAGATCCCTCCGATATATTATAAACATTTTTTCTGCGAACATTTGTTCCTTGCAACTACTATTATAGCATCATTTTTGCGCTTGTCAATACAAATGTTCGATAAATTTCAAAAAATTTTTTAAATCAGGAAAAACTTTCCTATAAGCATAATAGCACAATATATGGTGGCTGTCAATAGAAAATACTTCTATAAAATGTGGTAAACTGAAATCTTATCAAAAAAATCGACAAAATATTTCCTGAATAGAAAAAATATTTCAAAAAATTTTTTGTTTGCATTTTCATTTTTTCCGGTTTTAATAAAGAACAGATTATGCTATAATAATTACGTCAAAAATTGCAGAAACAGGGAGTGTTTTTATGGACACCTTAAAAATAACCAGAGTCCGCCCGGAGGCTGTCGTGCCGGAGCGGGCTACCTCCGGCAGCGCGGGGCTTGACCTGCGCGCCTGCATAGCCGAGCCGGTAAGGGTGCCCGCAAGGGGTCACGCCGTAATTCCCACAGGTCTGGCCATCGCCTTGCCATCCGGGGACTACGCCGCGATGATCTTCGCAAGGAGCGGCCTTGCAATCAAACACGGCCTCGGCCTGCTTAACGGCGTCGGGGTGGTGGACAGCGATTACAGGGGTGAGGTAGCCGTGGGTCTTGTGAACGTATTTGATGAGGATTACGTTATCGAACCGGGGGAGAGGATCGCCCAGATGATCGTTATGCCGGTGACCTCCCTGCCGATCGAGGTCGTGGAAAGTCTTGACGAAACAGAAAGGGGAGCCGGAGGCTTCGGCTCAACGGGAAAGAAATGACGAAGTATGAAGAAAGGGCGGCGGAGCTGTTCCTGAGCGGTTACAACTGCTGTCAGGCGGTTGCCGGAGCCTTTGCGGATAAAACGGATCTTGATGAGGAAACTATGCTTAAATTATCCTCAGCCTTTGGCGGCG
Source organism: uncultured Clostridia bacterium (assembly GCA_946626015.1). Taxonomy (GTDB): domain Bacteria; phylum Bacillota; class Clostridia; order Oscillospirales; family Acutalibacteraceae; genus JAAZFZ01. The sequence continues at coordinate 22,827 of CAMOTT010000003.1, forward strand.
GCTTTGCCCGGACGAGGAACATCTGCGGCGCTGTGAGCGCCATGGGTATGATCCTGGGTCTTGCGGAAAGCTCCGGAGACGCCGGAGATAAGGCGAACATATACGCAAAAACAAGGGAACTTACAGATAAATTTACAGAAGAAAACGGCAGCCTTATCTGCGCGGAGCTTTTGGCAAAGGTAAAGGGCATAACTGACAGCCCTGTTCCGGATCAGCGCACGGCGGAGTATTACAAAAAACGCCCCTGTGTAAAGTACGTTATGGCCGCCGCGAATATTCTTGAAAAGAAGTTTGAGGAAGACAGGACTTGAACACCTTTGAAAAAATCTACGATATCGTAAAACAGATACCCCGGGGCAAGGTCTGCACCTACGGCACTGTTGCGGCAATGGCGGGAAATCCCGGATTATCCCGTGTGGTGGGCTATGCCCTTCACTCAAATCCTGACAGCTCCGCCATACCCTGTCACCGGGTGGTGAACCGTTTCGGCGAGGTCAGCAAGGCCTTTGCCTTTGGGGGAGCAAATGCCCAGACCCTTTTGCTGGAGAGCGAGGGGGTCATTTTTGACGAAGACGGAAGAGTAGACCTGAACAAATATCTTTGGCGCGGCTGATAAGCCGGCAATACATTAAAAAGGTAAAAACCAATGAAACACACCGTAATAATAGACAGACCCCCGAGCTGCACCCCATCCCGGCAAATGCCGGACGGAGCGGTCACGGGTAACGGCGATACAGGCCTTGTTTGGGGTGGAACCTCAAGCAGACAACGGATATATATTTCAAAAAACAATTTCCGCAAGGCTGAGAAAGGCGGTTCGGAGAACGGCGCTGTAAAGGTCATCGGCGGATTTGACCTTGTTATGCCCTGCTTTAAGTTTAAGCCATACCATGTTGAACAGCGAATGGATGAGGCGGAGCTTTTAGGCAGGTTCTCAAACGGCGAGACTTCCGCCGAGATAAAGATCGTTGTCTGCGCCACGCAAAACATTGTTCTTGTTGAGCTGCGTATGAAAGGTGAGCCTGCGGAGTTCACCCTGACCCCTTGGGTCAAGGAGGGGAGCGGCGGCAGGATAGGCCTGGGCACTCAAAATCAGGTGAACTGGGTACAGCGCAGGTTTGACTCAGAGGGAGGCAAGCCGCCCGCCGGGGCTGTTATCGCTTTAAAGACACTTGAACCGTTTAACGATGGAGACGCCGCCGTTTACCGATACGCTCTGAGCGTTGTTTCCGACAGGGATCACCGAGCCTACAAGGCCGCGGCAATAGAAAGCGCGCTGGCTGTTGACAGGGCGCTGTTTGAGCAACTCTACGCTGCCCACAGGCAAAAATGGCAGGATTTCTGGAGCAGATCGTCTGTTGAACTGTATGACAGGGAGCTGGAGCTGAACTGGTACGCCGGGCAGTATTTTCCTGCCTGCTGCTCAGGCGGAGCGGCTCCTGATACCTGGGGCAACTTTGTCACCGGGGACGAGACTGTCGGCAGCTTTTGTCAGGGGGCGTTTTACGGCGCGGTCAGCTCAAACCATTGGGAGCTTACCGATAGCTTGAACGGCCTGCCTGTGGATATTTCCGCTGCGGAAATAATCATAATGCGCTGGTACGGCACCTACGATAAGGACTATGCCCTTAATTATGCCTACCCGTACCTCAAAAAGTTGGGCGGCTTGGTCTCATCGCGTCTTATGTATGAGAATGGCAGGTATGTGATACGGCAGGGGGAATATGTAAACTGCGTCAAGTCCCTGGGCTTTGTGAGGCTGCTGTTCGGCTGCCTTTCGGATATGGCTCGTGAGCTTGGGGTTGACGGTGATGAACAGGAAAAATGCCGGCAGATACTTGACGCTTTAAGTGATTTTCCCGTTTTTGAAAATAAAGGACAAAAAATATACAGGTTCACAGAACATGGCCCGGAGGGGAGCGGCAAAAGCTCTGATCTTATCTGGCACGTTTTCCCCGGAGGGCAGGTGGGTCTTGACTCTGACAACGAGACCCTGACAGTGGCGAGGAACACTCTTTGTACCGTAGACACCACCGCAGACGACAGCGGCGTCTGCCGGATCTTCCCCGGCGCGGCAAGGCTGGGGGTGGAGCCGGATGAGATAATCGCCGTGCTGAAAAACTATTACAGGAAATTCCAGCTTCCGAACCTGCTTTTCAACAGGGCTGGGAGCGGTCTTGAAAATGTTGGTATCACCGCCGCCACGGTCAACGAGATGCTTTTGCAGTCCCGAGCCGGCAGGATCACCCTGTTCCCTGTCTGGAATATGAGCAGACGGGCTGATTTCACCGACCTGCGCGCGGAGGGAGCGTTCCTTGTTTCAGCCTGCCTGGAGGACGGGAAGCTGAGGCATTGCCGGGTGATAAGCGAAAAGGGCAAAACCCTGAGGCTGGTTCTGCCGCAAAACATCGGGCAGTTGAAAATTTCTTTAAACGGCAGAGAAATAAAATCGGAAAACAGTGAGATAATCACCCCGACTCAGCCGGGAGATACACTATATATAGTGGGCAAATAAGTTTAAACCACAATAAATTGTGGAAACAAAAAAATCCGAAAAATTTTTAAAATTTTTAAAAAAAGATAAACATTTTTACGCCGCCATTCGTATTATTAGTGAGAGCCGAGAATCATCGGTTTTTTCGCGACCCGTAAAAGCGGATTTTACACCGATAAGCTACTACTCGAAACAGTGCTTAAAATGAATTTCAGCAGGGATTTTTAAGGCAATTTCCCATGCGGATTCATGCGGAGCGCGGAGCTCCCGGAGATTTTCAGCTTTACAAAACAGAGGGATACATCCTTTATCGGTCGAAGATTCCAGATCGGATAATTGACAAAGCTGTGATAAAGACAGCCTTTGTAACGCCCTTTTAGACGGTTCGGTTGACTTGATTTGGTAATCTATGTGCTCTCGGAACGGCGGAAAAATGAATATTTCTTTTGAATTGAGATCTTCAAACTATTTCAAAAAATCAAAAGTGGAGTAGCCTTGGTGAGTTAGCAACTCAATTCATTTGGGAGTTTATTTGCACCGACGTCATTCGGTATTAAACCAATCATATACTCCGGTGACAAAAATCATCGGAGTATGGCGTTCTTTTTCAGGTTAGTATCGTAAAAAGCAGAGAGGCTTAATTTTAAGCCGTCTCTGCCTTTTTTATTATATATAATTGTAATGCGCATAAACTTTCGCAAGAGGCAATTTGATCGAAACCGCGGCCGCAGTTTTTTGCAGCCGGCATACGGAAATATATATGGGAAACCACTTGAAAAACCGCCGGGTTTTTGATTTAATATATAGTATATAAAAAGACGAAGGAGCTGGAACGATGAAAACAAAGACCGCGCCCATGGGGTGGAACAGCTGGGACTGCTACGGCGCCGGTGTCACCGAGGAAATAGTGAGAAAAAACGGGGAGTATATGGCGAAGCATTTAAAAAAGTACGGCTATGATATCATCACCGTGGATATCCAGTGGTCGTCCCTGGTCGCAACAGGGCACGCCTACACGCCCTTTGACGACCTTTGCATGGACGGATATTCCCGGCTTATACCGGCGGAGAACCGCTTTCCTTCCTCCGCAGGCGGAAAGGGTTTTAAACCCCTTGCGGACTATATCCATTCCCTTGGTCTTAAGTTCGGTATACATATAATGAGGGGTATTCCCCGCAGAGCGGCTCACGCACATACGCCTATCCTTGGCACAGGGGTCACGGCGGACAAGATAGCAAACTACGACTCCACCTGCTTCTGGAACAGCGATATGTACGGCGTTAAGCCCGAAGCGCCCGGAGCGAGGGAGTATTACGAGAGCATTTTTGCCCTTTACGCACAGTGGGGCGTGGATTTTATAAAGATCGACGACATCTGCCGGGAGCTGCCCCGTTTTGAGGAGGAGCTGATACTTATCAGCGATTGCCTCAAAAACTGCGGCAGGGATATTATCTTCTCCCTTTCTCCCGGCCCGGCTGTCCTTGAAAAAAGCGAGCTGTACAAGCAGGTGGCCGATATGTGGCGGATCACGGACGATTTTTGGGACAGATGGGATCTGCTCTACAATATGTTTGAGCGCTGCGAGAAATGGTCGGTGCACACCGGTGCGGGCAACTGGCCGGATTGCGATATGCTCCCGGTGGGCGCCCTCAATCAGGACGAGGACCCTGACTGCCGCACCTGTTTTACAAAGGACGAGCAGATCACAATGATGAACCTCTGGTGTATTTTCCGCTCACCCCTGATAATCGGCGGGGAGCTTACAAAGACGGATGATTTTACCCTGAGCCTGCTCACCAACGAAAACGTCCTGCGTATGCACAGCCTTTCCCGGCACGCCCATCAGGTGTGGCGGAGAAAGGTGAAGGGCGTGGAATGTGCCCTGTGGACGGCGATCTGCGCCGGAGGCGGACAGTACGCCGGGGTCTTTAACTTAGGGGAGGAGAGCGTAGAGTGCGAGATACCCCTGGGCGACCTTGAGCTTGAGGGGAGCAAAGATATGCTGGAGCTCTGGTCAAACGAGGCCAGCCGGGCTCAGGATAAGATAATGGTAAATATCAGGCCCCACGCCAGCGCGGCGTTTTTGATCACGGAATAAAAACGGGAATATCAAAAAAGGGAGAAAACTGATAATTATGAAAACAAAAATATTGAGGGGAACTGTTATGAGGGCAGTGGGGATAACAGCGGTGATAGTGTCCGCGGTTCTGCTCTTTTCATCCTGCGGAAAGGCAAACGCGGAGAAGGAGACAACGGCGCCGGCACGGCAGGAAACGACCTCTGAGCAGACCGAAGCGCAGACCGCCGAAGCCGTCTCCGCAGATACTCTGGATTTTTCGAATCTGCCGGAGGAGCTTAGATATTCCTCCGGGTTTGGTCATTGGGCAGACGATATGACTTTACACGATGACGGTACTTTTGACGGTATGCTTTACGACAGGGACGCCGGGGTCAGTGAGCTTTATATAAGGATATATAACGGCAAATTCACTAAGCCCCAAAAGCTCACCGATCACTCGTATTCAATGAGGATAGAGTTTTTGAACGTTACGAACGATCAGGATAAATTGGACGCGCTCGGCGATGAAGAGTATTATAAGGATTACAAGATCATCCCTGTGGAGGATCCTCCGCTGGACAGGGACAGGGAAGTGATCATCTTCCTGCCGGGTACGCCCTTGTCAGAGATACCGGACGAATGCTATCAGTGGCTCCATTTCCGTCAATATGAAGAAGATATGGAGACAATACCGGAGAATATGTATGTCCTGTGCCAACAGGTCGAGGAAGATACTTACGTGGTGTTTGACGGAAGGGTCTGATCAACAACAGCCTAAATAAAAAATGAGCTTTGATTTCTTGATATTCCCCCTGTATTGTGCTATAATCCCCTCTGTGACATTTTGAGTTCTTCTTAGTGGGAAGTGGTCTATATCAAAAAGAATAATCAGCTTGCGGGCAGCCTTTGTCTGCTGATGGCGGCAGTGATTTGGGGTTTATCTTTTGTGTTCCAGCAAACCGCCGGAGAAAAGATACAAACCTTCACCTTCAACGGCATACGCTGTATAATGGGAGGGCTTGTGCTCGTTCCGCCGGCTTTGATCCGCGGCAGGAGCAGAAAGAAAAACGGAGATGAAACGGGAGACAGGAAAAAGTTATTCAAGGCGGGTACCCTTTGCGGACTGGCTCTTTTTGTGGGGCTGAACCTCCAGCAGCAGGCGTTCAGGTACACCATGGCTGGCAAGGTGGGCTTTGTGACGGCGTTATATATGCTGCTGGTTCCCTTGTTTGCCATATTTATCGGCAAGCGCGCGGGTGTTCGCGTCTGGATAGCTATCCTGATGGGCACATTCGGATTGTATCTGCTGTGCATAACGTCCTCGCTTACCATAGGCAAGGGCGAACTTCTGGCGCTTGCCTGCTCGGTGTTTTTCGCTCTTCACATACTTATTACCGATCACTACGCCTCCATGGTGGACAATATATCCATGTCCATTATCCAGTTCCTTGTTGCCGGGGCGCTTTCCTCTATATGTATGCTGATATTCGACACGCCTCAGTTCTCCGCGATAAAAGAGGCAATGCCTCAGATACTGTACACCGGTATTATGAGCAGCGGCGTCGCCTTTACGCTGCAGATAGTGGGTCAGAAGCATACCGAGCCCGCCATTTCCAGCCTGCTGTTATGCCTTGAGTCCGTGTTCTCCGCCTTATTCGGCTGGATAATACTGAGCCAGAAGCTCTCTCCCCGTGAGCTCACCGGATGCGCCATAATGTTCGTGGCCATACTCATCGCTCAAATCCCCATAAATGAGCTGATAAAAAAGAAAACGGTTAAATCTGATTTATAGTTGACAAAACATCAATTATTGAGTATAATCAAACTACGGGTTATTATATTTTAAATTATCACGGAGGTATTAGTTATGGATGATACATTAAAAAAGATCCTTAAAATCGCGGCTTTTGTTGTTGCGGCGGCAGCTGCGATCGCAGGCGTTTGCCTTTTGGTATCAAAGCTCGTTAAATGCAAGAAGGAGAAGGACGAAGAGGAGATCGAAGAGTACGTTTCCTGCTCCTGCTGTGACGATGAGCCGATAGTTGTGGCTGACGAAGAAGAGCCTCAGGCAGAAGCAGAGGAATAATCAGCTGAAAACGGCAGTAAAACCAAACGCAACCGGGCAACCTGTTAAGGGCTGTCCGGTTGATATTTTAACGGAGGTTTCTATATGAGCGGCGGCGTGACCATAAGAAAGGCCGGGAGAGAAGATACGGCGCTTATCCTGCAATTTGTCAGGGAGCTTGCGGAATATGAGAAGATGTCCGATCAGGTGGTGGCAGATGAGGCTTTGCTTGAAAAGTGGATCTTTGATAAAGGCAAGGCCGAGGTCTTGTTTGCTCTTGTTGACGGCAGAGAAGCGGGCTTTGCCCTGTTCTTCCACAACTTTTCAACCTTCCTTGGCCGCGCAGGGATCTATCTTGAGGATCTTTATGTAAGGCCGGAGTACCGCGGCAGGGGCTGCGGCAGGGCTTTGCTTAAGGAGCTGGCCGCCATCGCTTTGGAACGGGGCTGCGGCAGGCTGGAATGGGTGTGCCTTAACTGGAACCAACCCGGCATCGACTTTTATCTTTCCCTGGGCGCAAGCAGGATGTCGGAATGGAACACATACAGGGTCACCGGAGACGCGCTTAAGGAGCTTGCCGGCCGGGATCAACAGCCCGGGAACTAATTGTGTAATCGGGCCATTGGCTCTGATTATAAATATTTTTTCAGGAGAATGCTGTTTGAAAAACAACACCTTGGAGATCGTAGGGTAAACCGGGAGGTTTGCCGGCGATCAGAACAAGCCTCCCGATTGCGGTCAACAATTTTCATGGAGGTAAAATTATGATAAAAAATGACTACATTATCCGTTTGGAGAAAAAAGAAGAGCGCAGAGAAGTTGAAAGCCTGGTAAGGGAGTCCTTTTGGAACGTCTACCGTCCCGGCTGTCTGGAGCATTTTGTGCTCCATGAGCTGAGGAATGATCCTGACTTTGTGCCGGAGCTTGACTTTGTTATGGAGAAGGACGGCAGGATCATCGGTCAGAACATATTTGTCAAAGCGGTAATAAACGGGGATAATGGCGATACAGTGCCGATCCTCACAATGGGGCCCATCTGCATTGCCCCGGAGCTAAAACGAAAGGGCTTCGGCAAGGCTCTGCTGGACTATTCGCTGGAAAAGGCGGCGGCGCTGGGCTTTAAGGCGGTTTGCTTTGAGGGCAACATTGATTTTTACGGCAAAAGCGGTTTTGACTGCGCCTCAAAATTCGGCATCCGGTATCACGGGCTGCCGGAGGGGGCGGACGCCTCTTTCTTCCTTTGCAAGGAGCTGGAGAAAGGTTATCTTGACGGGATCACCGGAGAGTACGCAACTCCGGCCGGGTACTTTGTGGATGAGGAAAAGGCGGAGGAGTTCGACAAGAGCTTTCCGCCAAAACAAAAGCTTAAACTTCCCACGCAGATATTCTGAACGGAAAGGGCAAAAATAAAAACGCAACGCATATCACGATATGCCAGAGCCGGTAGGCAGCCCGGCCGTCCTGCTCACAGCAGGGTAAGTAACCCTCCCCTCCGGGTCGTCCGTTTTTTGC
>CAMOTT010000004.1 GCA_946626015.1 uncultured Clostridia bacterium
CAGTGAGCTCGACGCTGCGTATCTTTTCTGCAAGCTCTAAGGCGGACAGAGAAATAATATTCATAAGTCTATCATCCTTTCCTCATCAATATCAATCAACGGTTTTGCGGACCTTGAAGCAGCCGTCTTTCCGGTGAGGCGCGTTCAGGAGGATATTCCCGCTGTTGTCACCGTTGGTAACGATATCCGGATGAAATACATTTGCCACGGGGAAGGAGTGGGAAAGAGGCTCCACCCCGTCGGTGTCAAGCTCGTTGAGGGTATCTATATATGAGAGTATATCCTGCAGATCCTTTTCACATTTTATCCGCTCGTCTTCGGTGAGTTCGATCCTTCCAAGGGATTCGAGATAGGTTATAAGTTTATTGTCAATGGTCATTAAAAAGCTCCTTTCCTCAGCGCCGACAATAATTATCCGTGGATTTTGGAACAATCCCCTATTTTAATTACAAATTAGAATATCACTTTTTTGCCGATTTGTAAAGTAATTACTGAAAAATACGGTAAAAACATTAAATAATTCAAAAATACTATTGTATTTATATAGAATAATGTGATAAAATGAAATCCATTGTAAGCGGCAAAGTACAATTTGCCGGTCGTATTGCAATTTTTAGGGAGTGTTTGAATATGTATTTAGCAATAATGGGCTATGGCGTGGTAGGCTCAGGCGTTGCCGAGGTCCTCGCGAAAAACCATGAAAGCATCGTAAAACGCAGCTCTCAGCCCGAATTGGAGTTGAAATACATTCTTGATTTAAGGGATTTCCCCGGGGATGTTAACGAAAAGCTGGTCATAAAGGATTTTAATACAATCCTTAATGATGACAGCGTTAAAATAGTTGTGGAAACAATGGGCGGGGTACATCCGGCGTTTGAATTTGTCTCCGCCTGCCTTAAGGCGGGCAAGAGCGTTGTGTCCTCCAACAAGGAGCTTGTGGCGACAAACGGCTATGAGCTGCTCAAACTGGCGCAGGAGAACAACGTCAACTTCCTCTTTGAGGCCAGTGTGGGCGGCGGCATACCCATCCTTCGCCCCATCAGTCAGTGCCTTGCCGCAAATGAGATAAACGAGATAGCGGGCATACTCAACGGAACGACAAACTTCATACTGACAAAGATGATACACGACAAAATGAGCTTTGAGGACGCCTTGAAGCTGGCGCAGGAGAACGGCTACGCCGAGAAGGATCCCACGGCGGATATCGAGGGCATCGACGCCTGCCGCAAGATCTGCATACTGGCCTCGCTTTGCTTCGGCAAGCACGTTTACGCCAAGGACGTATACACCGAGGGCATCACAAAAATAGCCCTTGAGGATGTGGAATATGTCAAATCATGGGGTGGCGTGATCAAACTCATCGGCAGAGCCAAATGGCTGTCTCAAGACAAGATCTCGGCCATGGTCACCCCGGCGGTCATCGCAAACGAGAGCCAGCTTGCAGGCGTGAACGATGTGTTCAACGCCATACTCATCAGGGGCAACGCCATAGGCGACGTGGTGTTCTACGGCAGGGGAGCGGGCAAGCTGCCCACCGCCAGCGCCGTTGTTGCCGACGTTATCGACTGCGCCAAGCATACCGGCAGGAAGAAGCTCTTCGGTTGGGAGGACAGTTGCGAGAACTACGTCGTCGATCACCTTGATATGGACACCGCGCTTTATATCCGCGGCGAGGTGGATAACAGATCCGATGCCAAAAAGGCTATCCTCTCCGTATTTGAGGACGCGAAGTTCTTAAAGAGAGACAACGCCCCGGAAAACGAGCTTGCATTCACCACCGGCGTGGCCAGCGAGCGCGAGCTGAGAACGAGGCTGGATACGCTCCACTGCGTCAAACCCCTGTCGGTGATACGCATTACAGACTATTAACTTTATTGGAGGGCTGAATATATGGCTTTGATAGTACAAAAATTCGGCGGCAGCTCCGTTGCCAACGCGGAACGCGTCATGAACGTGGCTGGTATCGTTGCGGACACATACAGAGCCGGCAACGATGTGGTGGTTGTAGTTTCCGCTCAGGGCGACACCACCGACGATCTTATCGAAAAAGCAAAAGAGATAAATCCCAACGCGCCTAAACGCGAGATGGATATGCTCCTCTCCGCCGGTGAGCAGATATCAATATCTCTCCTTGCCATGGCGCTCATCAAAATGGGCTTGCCTGCAATATCGCTCCTCGGCTGGCAGGCCGGCTTTAACACAAACTCGTCATACAGCAGCGCAAGGATAAAATCCGTCAAAGCTGACCGTATCAAAATGGAGCTGGACAGGAAAAACATTGTTGTTGTGGCCGGTTTCCAGGGCCTGTGCAAGTATGACGATATCACCACCCTCGGCAGGGGAGGCTCGGACACCAGCGCGGTGGCGATAGCTGCGGCGATGCACGCCGACCGCTGCCAGATCTTTACGGACGTTGAGGGTGTGTACACAGCTGACCCGCGCAAGGTTCCCCAGGCCAAAAAGCTCAAGGAGATCACCTATGACGAGATGCTTGAGCTTGCCACTCTGGGCGCCCAGGTCCTCAATAACCGCTCGGTGGAAATGGCAAAGAAATACAATGTTGAGCTTGAAGTGCTTTCAAGCCTTAAAAGAGTTCCCGGCACCATAGTTAAGGAGGTAACTAATATGGAAAAAATGTTGGTAAGAGGCGTAACGAAGGACACGGATGTTGCCCGTATATCTGTTATAGGCGTTCCCGATGTTCCGGGAGTGGCATACAAACTTTTCGGCAAGCTTGCAGCTAAGAATATAAACGTGGATATCATTCTCCAGTCCGTAGGCCGTGACGGCACGAAGGATATCACCTTCACCGTAGCCCGCAGCAACGCTGACGAGGCTATTGAGATCATCAACGCCTGCAACCTCTTTGACGGCAACAAGGTGGTTTGCGACACAAGCGTGGCAAAGCTCTCCGTCGTGGGCGCCGGAATGGAGACCCACCCCGGCACAGCTTCAACCATGTTTGAGGCTCTCTTCGACGTGGGCGTAAATATTCAGATGATCTCCACAAGTGAGATAAAGATCTCCGTCCTGATCGACGAAAAAGACGCTGATCGCGCCGTACTGGCTGTGCACAAGGCGTTTTTCCCGGAGGACTGATATATTTTTAAGGGCGGTTTTTATTGACCGCCGGGATCAAAAAAGCAAGGGGATGTTCGGCTTTGTCCGTCTCCCCAGTCTTTTATGCTTTTTTACATTGTCATAGTGCTTTTTGAGAATTCTTATTACAAATCCGAAGGAGGAATATTGAAGATGAAAAAGTTTTTATCAGCCTTGATCTGCGTTCTTTTGTTAATGGGAACCTTGAGCGCCGGCGCCCCTGCGCTTGCCCAAAAAGCCGCCGCCGGAGCAAAGACAATATTCATAGTGGAGCTTGAGGGCAAGAGCGTCCTTGAGGCCGTGAACGAAGGACAGACTGTGCAAAACGCGCTTAAGCCCGTCAATGCAAGGCGCAAAAACGCAGTGCAGGCCATTGAGTCGGTCTCAAAGGGCGCAAAGGTGGAATACACCTATACCCATTTGCTCAACGGTGTTGCCGTTGAGGCGGCCAAGGGCGACAAGGTAAAGCTTGAAGAGCTGCCCGGAGTCCGCGCCGTTTATGATGCGGGCGGAGTAAAGGCGCGTGTGGAAAAAGTACCTGAAAGCAGCATGATAACGTCGGGCAAGATGATCGGTCTCGACAAAATGCGTGAGATGGGTCTTGATGGCACAGGCACCGCCATAGCGGTCATTGACGGCGGACTTGAGTTTGATCACGAGGCTATGCGGCTTTCCGACCCTTCCTCGGCAAAGATCACCAAGGAGGACGTTGCGGCTGTTCTTTCCGCCAATACAATGAACTGTGAGGGCTTTTCCGCGGAGGAGCTTTACAAGAGCGCAAAGGTGCCCTTTGCCTTCGATTACTGTGATGAAGATACCGTTGTGAAGGACGATTCAAACAGCGATCCGGATCACGGCACCCACGTCAGCGGCATTGCCGCAGGCAACAGCGAAAAGCTGGCGGGCGTGGCGCCTGAGGCGCAGATATTGATGTTCAAAGTCGATCTTTATGATGACGAGGTGTTTCTGGCAAATCTGCTTGCCGCTCTTGACGACGCCGCCAAATTTGACGTTGCCGCCATTAACATGAGCCTGGGTCTGGATTTTGAAGTGCCCGGCAACCCGGCGTATGAGCTGGTGAGCAAGGCTGTCACCAATGCGCGCAACAGCGGAATAACCGTCTGCGCCGCCTCCGGAAATATCGCCGTTTCATCCACCAACGTACTCGATCCCGACAACGGCACAAACGGTATCCCGGACTCATTTGCCGACTCCACAAGCATCGCCTCGGTGGATAATATCAATCTGTCCGAACCTGTCATAAACAACATAAAGTCTCTTAGATATGGCGGAGATAAAGAGATAGGCGTTTGGGATTATACCTCACTCGGGTTCCCCTCAAAGGGCGAATATGTGCCCGTAAATTACAAGGGCGGAGCTGACGTCTCATTGAAGGGCAAGGTGGTTTTGCTCTACGATACCCGTGTGGACGCGCTTCCTTATTTTGCCGACGACTCACTTCGCGGTATAATTTTATCTGAAGCCGTCTTTTACAAGGCCATAGAAGAAAGCGATGATTATTCAATAGAGACCGAAGCGCTTCTGATAAGCGCCGATGACGCTTACCGGCTTGCCCATTCCGCAGATAAAACCTATGAGTTGGAATATGATTGGTATTATGTGGAACCTGCGGACGCGGTTCGTCCAAGCGAATATACAAGCTACGGCGTCAGCGAGGATCTTAAACTGACGGTGGACTTCGCGGCTCCCGGCGGCATTGTTTATTCCAGCGTTACCGGCGGGGTTTATGATGTGTATGACGGCACCTCCATGGCCTCTCCCCACGGAGCAGGCAGCGCCGCGCTTCTGGAGCAGTATTTTGTCAAGGCCTGTCCGGAGGTTCAGGGCAGGGAGAAAGCGGATCTCAAGGAGAATCTGCTCTGCTCCACCGCAGACCCCGTAAAGACAAATGGCGTTCCCGCTTCGCCAAGAGCTGTGGGCTCGGGTCTCATAAATCTTCCGGAGGCGGTTTCCGCAAAGGCCGTCCTTACGGGCAAGGAAGGAAACACTGCCTTAAATCTTGGAGACAAGATCGACGATACGGTAAAGCTCTCGTTTAAAGTACAGAACGTTTCAAAAGAACCCGTGCGCTACGATACCCTTGATCTGGACATTATAACGGACGAATATGAAACAAGCAGTTTGTTTGACGGGCTTACCGGAAAATACGAAACAGAGACCTACATCACCGGAAAGAGCGTATTCCTTGACTACACTATCGTTCAGTCTGATATGCCCCGGAGCATCGTTCTTCAGCCCGGCGAATTCAAGACCGTTAACCTGACCGTTAAGCTGGACGCTCAGCAGCTTGCCGAAAATGCGGAGGTGTTCGCGAACGGCTTCTATGTGGAGGGTTACATTTACCTTACGGATTCCCTTTCTGATAACATTCCCCTTAACATCCCGTTCATGGGCTTCAGAGGTGATTGGAACGCTATCCCGGCGGTCACCTTCGGCGAGATCTATTCATACTTATTTGGCATGAAAATCCAGGAGGGTATCGGATATACGGTCAACCGCAACCTTAAGTCACTGGTCTTTGTGCTCCTTGATGAAAACGGGAAAAAGTGCGCCGTACACGCCGAAAAAAGTGTTGCCAAGACGTCGGTTTTTCTGAACGATGATATCGGCAGCCTGTTCGCTGAGGATGAAGTGCCGGACGGAATCTACACCGTTGAGGTGCGCGGGACTTTGTATGGAGCGGCGGAGCCGCAGATCCTGAATAACGGAGTAAAGGTGACGATAGACAACACCTGCCCGGCAATAATCAGCGTTAAAAAGACCCGCACGGCGGAGGGTTGCGATGTTATCATCACCTGCGACTGCGATGATCTTGATTACGCCGAGATAGAGGGCGCCACCCTGCTGGACAGAGACCGCTATGACCTTTATCCCTTTGACGGATACGATCATGTGGACAAGAACGGCAACTACGTCTATATTGTCCACGAGAGCGAAAGGCTGCATGGCCGTCCTATTGTGACAGTGTCCGATAAAAACGGCAATTTGGATTCATTTGGCCGTTATTCTCTGTTTATGATGATCTATATGTTTTTTAAGGATTTGCCCCTGAGGCTTTATGGCATTGAATAACAGATAAAGGAAGTATCGTTATGAAAAAACTGCTTTGCGTAATTATGGCGGCGCTGATGATATTGCCGCTGGCTGTGCCGTGCTTTGCGGCAGGCGCGGGTGAGATACCGCCCCTGGAAAGTCTTGACACTTCTGCTGTCAACGGGAAAATGACCGCTTATCCCGGCATTGAGACCTATTTCGTTATTTACCCCCAGCCGGAGGAAGCGGAGCCGCGGTTTGACGTAAGGAACGCGGTGATAACCTGCAGCAAACAGGGTATAGTCAAGGCCGAGGCGTACAAAAACGAGGAATACAGATTCGGCAGCGTCAACATAACCGGCCTTAAGCTTGGCTCAACGGTGGTCACTGTCACCGACCCGGCAAGCGGAGTTTCCTGCTCGGTAAAGGTGACGGTGCGCCCCTCCATCATCTATCGGCTCAAAAATTTAAGGATATCTATGGATTACGTTCCCTTCTATTTATTCTTCTGGATACTCAAGGTGCTGGGTATATATCCTCCCAAATAATTGACGTTTGACACCTTGGCTCAGCGAAAAAGCAAATAAAAATCAAGAGCTTCTCTTCCGAAATTTTTCTTGCGGAAGGGAAACTCTTTTTTTATCAAAAATATTTAATTAAAAGAAGCTCAGCTGCATGGTGTCCGCCATGTCGCCGAAGGCGCCCATTGCCTTGAGATTTTCGATAATGGTCTGGGAGACCTTTGATCTGCGGGCAACGTCGTCAATGGCAAGGAATTCGCCCTGACCGTCGTTCCTGGCGTCCATAAGAGCCTTGGCGGCGATGTCGCCTGTGCCTTCAAGGGCGCAGAAGGGCAGCCTTATCTTGCCGTCCTCGATCTTATACCTGAATGCGTCGGATTTGTAGATGTCTATTGGCAGCACCTCAATGCCCCTTGCCATCATCTCGTTGATGACCTGCAGGGAGGTAAAGGTGTTCTCCTCCTTGGCGGTGGCGTCTTTGCCCTTGTCGGTGATCTCTTTCATCCGGGCTTTGACAGCGTCCCTGCCCTTAAGGATAGCCGCCGTATCCAGGTCGCCTCCTCGCACGGTCATAAACGTGGCGTAGTATTCAAGGGGGTAATAGATCTTGTACCAGGCAAGTCTCAGCGCGGCGATGACGTAAGCCGCTGCGTGAGCTTTGGGGAACATATATTTTATCTTCATACAGGAGTCGATGTACCACTGCTCCACGCCGTGCTCCTTCATCGCCTGCTTGTGCTCGTCGGTGAGCAGGGTCGTGGATTTGCCCTTACGGACTATCTCCATTATCTTGAACGCCATACCCGGCTCCAGACCCTTGTGCATAAGGTAGACCATTATGCTGTCACGGGTGCCGATGACCTCGGAGATGGTGCAGATCTTCTGCTCGATAAGATCCTTGGCGTTGCCCAGCCACACGTCGGTGCCGTGGGAAAGGCCGGAGATCTGAAGCAGGTCGGAGAAATTCTTGGGTTGGGCGTCCAGCAGCATCTGACGCACAAAGGGGGTGCCCATTTCAGGGATGGAAAGGGTTCCTGTCTCGCAGTCGATATCCTCTGCGGTCACGCCGAGTGGCTCCGGGCTGAGCAGGAGCTGATATATCTTCGGGTCGCAGATATCCGCGTCGGTGACGAGGATGCCGGTCAGATCCTCCAGATATTTGTATATCGTGGGAACATCGTGCCCAAGGTTGTCCAGCTTAAGGATGGTGTCGTGAAGGGCGTGGAAGTCGAAGTGAGTGGTCATGCCCTTGGTCTCATCGTTGGCAGGGTACTGTATCGGGGTAAAGTCCTCGGCATCCTTGTCCGCGGGGATGACCACCATGCCGCCGGGGTGCTGACCGGTTGTGCGTTTGACACCCAGACAGCCGTTCACAAGGCGCTGTTCCTCGGCCTTTGTGACCGTGCGGCCTTTTTCCTCAAGATACTTTTTGACGTAGCCGAAGGCGGTCTTGTCCGCCAGAGTACCTATGGTGCCGGCCTTAAAAACATGGTCGGTGCCGAATAGCTTTTCGGTGTATCTGTGGGCATAGAACTGATATTCGCCGGAGAAGTTCAGGTCGATATCAGGCTGTTTGTCGCCGTTGAAGCCCAGAAAAGTTTCAAAGGGGATATCGTGGCCGTCGCGCTGCATGGGTATGCCGCAGTTGGGGCAGTTCTTTGGCGGCAGGTCAAAGCCGGAGCCAACGCTGCCGTCTGTGAAGAATTCGCTGTGCTTGCATTTGCTGCACAGGTAATGGGGGGCAAGGGGATTGACCTCGGATATACCTGCGGCGCTGGCAACGAAGGATGAGCCCACGGAACCTCTTGAGCCCACGTAGTAGCCGTGATCCTCAGAGTCCTTGACCAGCTTTTGGGCGATCATATAAAGCACCGCAAAGCCGTTCTTGATAATGGAGTTGAGCTCCTTCTCCAGCCTTTCGGCCACATATTCGGGCATGGGATCGCCGTATTTTTCCTTCATTCTGCTCCAGCAGATCTCTTTGAGCTGTTCGTCGGCCCCCTCGATCTTCGGCGGATATGTGCCGGTGGGGATGGGTCTCAGCTCCTCTACCATATCGGCTATCATATTGGGATTTTTGACCACGACTTCATAGGCGGTCTCCTCCCCCAGATATGAGAACTCGTTGAGCATATCTTCGGTGGTGCGGAAGTACAGGGGAGCCTGCTGAGAGGCGTCCTCAAAACCCATGCCGGTCATTAGTATCTCCCTGTATATGCTGTCGCTTTTGTCAATAAAATGCACGTCTCCCGTTGCCACAACAGGTTTGCCCAGCTCGTCGCCAAGGGCTATTATAGTGCGGTTGATGTTCTCCAGTGCCTCAACGTTCGGCACCACGCCCTGACGCACAAGGAACATATTGTTCCCGTTGGGCTGGATCTCAAGATAGTCGTAGAAGGAAGCTATTTCCAGCAGCTTCTCGTGGGGTTTGCCTGCCAGAACGGCTCTGTACAGCTCTCCCGCCTCGCAGGCGCTGCCGATGATCAAGCCCTCGCGGAGCTTCGCTATCTCGGATTTTGGCATCTGGGGGCGTTTTTTGCCGTGCTTACGCAGGTATTTTATGTTTGACAGGCTGATGAGCTTGTAGAGGTTCTTTAAGCCCGCCTGATTTTTGGCAAGAATGATCTGGTGATAGCTGACCGGTTTTTCAGGGTCGTAATCCTCCGCGGTGTCGTCAATAAAATAGTCCTCGATGCCGTATATGACCTTGATACCGCATTTTGCCGCGGTGTTCATGGCCTCCGGGTACGCCTGAGCCACACCGTGGTCGGTGATAGCGATGGCTTTGTGCCCCCATTTGGCGGCTCGGGAAACAAGCCTTGCGGCGCTGGTCATGCCGTCCATTTCGGACATATTTGTGTGAAGGTGGAGCTCAACGCGCTTTTCGGGAGCGGTGTCGCTGACCTCTATTTTGTCAACGAGCATAATGGATTTTGCGGTGAGGCAGTAGGTGTTCATAAAATTGTCGTGCCCCACTATGCCCCTGACCATAACGGTGACGCCGTCATGGATGTGCTTTAACAGGGCGTGGCAGTTGGCCGCCTCTTCAAATATTTTTACTGTATAGGAACTGGTGTAGTCGGTGATGTTAAAGGTGATTATCTTTCGCCTGCCGTCCTTTGTTGTTCTCTCGTCAAAGGAGAAAACGTCGCCCCAGACCACCGCTGTGCCCACGTCGCCGGTAATGTCGATTATGTTTATTGGCTTGGATTTTATCTCAGTGCCGAATATTACCTTGGCATTGGTCAGGGATATGGGCAGGTCGTCATAGGTTTTGACCGCCTTTTTCGGCTTGGGCTTTTCCTCCGACGCAACGGGGACTTTCACCGCCTGGGTCTGCATCTTTATGTACTCCGGGTCGTTCACGCTTATGGATGAGGTTCCCACGATGGATACCTCCACGTTTACGTCATAGACCTCGGATATGTAGTTTTTGAGAAATAGATCAGCCCGGGCGGATTTCAGTATATCCGCGCCGCCGCTTTTAAGGTTCACCGTAAGCACTCCGTCGTCAAGGCTCATTTCACAGTCATCCAAAAAGCCGTTGGCAACGGCCACGTTTTCGCGCACGCACTGAGCAAGCTCGTCAAACACCGTGTCTCCGAAATATTCAGGGGAGAACCTGGGCTTTAAAACAACGCTGTTTAGCCCGGGCACGTTCCGCTTTACGCAGGCGCAAAAGTCACCGATGACCTTGTGCTTGACGTGGTAGGGAAAGCTTGCCTCAATTTTGAGGGCAAGCTTTTCGGTGTCCATATCGAGCCTGGTTATCACCCCGTCTGAAAGCAGGGGAATGAGGAGCTTGTCGTCCAGATATTCATTAAAAAATTCAGTTAATTTTTGTTCACTCATAACTATGTATATTCCTTAAAGTTTGTCGATCTCCGCCATCAGGGCGTCCACCGCCTGAGCCTCATCGACTTTTTTGATTATCTCGCCCTTGCGGAAGATAAGGGCGCAGCCGTCGCCCCCGGCGATGCCTATGTCGGCCTCTTTTGCTTCGCCCGGGCCGTTTACCGCGCAGCCCATGACCGCGACCTTGATGGCCTTGCTGCAATCTGCAAGCCTTTTTTCCACCTCGTTGGCCAGGGCGATAAGGTCGATCTTTGTCCTGCCGCAGGTGGGGCAGGACACAAGCTGGGGAGAGTTTTCGAGCAGATCCAAGGCTCTCAGGATATCCCTTGCCGCAGAGACCTCTTTGACCGGGTCATCGGTGAGAGAGACGCGGATGGTGTCGCCTATGCCGTCGCAGAGCAGGGAGCCTATACCCACGGAGGATTTGATAAGTCCCATTTTGTAGGTGCCTGCCTCGGTCACTCCCAGGTGGAGAGGATAATCGCACTGCTGCGCCGCCAGCCTGTAAGCCTGTATCATCCGCTGAACGCTTGAGGATTTTATGGAGATAACGATGTCGTTAAAATCAAACTTCTCCAGCAGGGAGGCGTGGTACATGGCGCTTTCCACCATTGCCTCAGCCGTGGCCGAGCCGTATTTTGCAAGTATCTCTTTCTCCACAGAGCCGGAGTTTACGCCTATCCTTATGGGGATGCCGCGGCTTTTGCAGACGTCCGCAACGGCCTTGACCCGGTCGTCTCCGCCGATATTTCCCGGATTTATGCGGATCTTGTCCACTCCGGCGGCGGCGCTTTCAAGAGCCAGCCTGTAATCAAAATGGATGTCCGCCACTATGGGAGCTTTGACGTTCTCCTTAAGCGCCGCGATGAGCTTTACCGCCTCCATATCGGGGACAGCGGCCCGGATGATCTCACAGCCGGCCGCCTCCAGCGCCTTCGCCTGGGCAACGCTTGCCTTGATATCGGAGGCCGGTTTGTTGAGCATTGATTGTATTGATATGTGGTTGCCGGAGCCGAGCTTTACGCCGCCCACGGCAACTGTCCTTGTTTTTCTTCTTTCCATAAAACTACCCTCGTATCAGGTTTAATACGTCGTTTACCGATATCAGCGCCATAAAGGCGAGCAGCAGTATGAGCCCGACGGCGTGAATGGCGCTTTCATATTTTTGCGGTATGGGTTTGCGCCTTATCATCTCGATGAGCATAAAGAACAGCCTGCCGCCGTCCAGAGCGGGTACCGGGAGAAGATTGAAAACGCCGATGTTTATTGCGATCAGGGCGGTCAGCATTAAGAATGGAGTGGGGTCGGCCTTTGTGGATTGCTCGGCCGCGTCGGCAATGTAGGAGACGACGCCGATGGGCCCGGACATATCGGAGAGATGATACTGCCCGGTTATCAGGTCAAAAAGACTAAGCCAGACCATGCGCACCACCGAGACGGTCTCGCCCACGGAATATTTGATCACGGGCAAAGGGCTCGGCCTGACGCCCACTATAACGAAGTCAAACACCATTACCTGACGGCCGTCCTTATCGTAGGTGTCGAATTTTACGTTTTTGAGCTCCGTCTTTTTGCCGTCGCGCTTTACGGTGAAATCCACCGTGGCGTCCTTGTCCCTTTGCAAAAGGAAGCTCATATCAAGGTCGGAGAAAACATGATTGCCGTTGATGGCGGTTATCTTGTCCCCCACCTGCAGGCCGCAGGCCTGGGTGGAGGCGTTGTCCGCAAATGATCTGACCTCCATGGTGCCGATAAGATCGCTGGCGGAGAGCATTATCACAATAAGGATAAATCCGAGGAGGATGTTTATTGTGGCTCCGGCGGCAACGATGATAAAACGCTGCCACACCGGCTTATTGCAAAAAGCTCTGTCGTTATCGCTTTCCTTATCCTCACCGTCCATGCTCACAAGACCGCCAACAGGAAACAGCCGGAGAGCATAGGTGGTCTCACCTTTTTTTACTTTGAATATTTTCGGCCCCATACCGATCGCGAACTCATCCACCTTGACCTTAAAAAGCTTGGCAAAGCAGAAATGTCCCAGCTCGTGGGACATTACCACAAAGCCGAAGAAAAGAATTGCCACGATTATGGGCCACGCCTTGCCCCAAACGGCAGCCGCGGTGGAGGCAAAACTTAAAAACATCGTTAAATCACCTTCGTTTCGCTGAGTATACTTTCTCTCACAAGTTTATCTATATTTAAGACATCCTCAAGATTATAACTGTCGCTGTCCGCGTCGGCCTTGAACGATGAGGCTCTCTCAAGGGCGGAGCCAACTATCTCGGGGATCTGCATAAAGCCTATCTTGCCTTTGCGGAACAGCTCGTTTGCCGCCTCGTTGGCGGAGTTTGCCACAGCGGGGAACAGCCCGCCTTTAGTTATTGCCTCCCTGCAGAGATTTATGCAGGGAAAGGCTTCATAATCCGGTTTGTCGAACGTGAGGGTGCCGTAATCTTCAAGATTGAGCTGCCTTACCGGGGAGGGATAACGCTCCGGGTAGGTAAGGGCGTACTGTATGGGGATGCGCATATCCGGCACGCCCAGCTGGGCTATGACCGAATTGTCGTCGTATTCAATAAGTGAATGGATAACGCTCTGCCTGTGGACGACTATGTCCACCTGAGCGGGGGCAACGTCAAAAAGCCACACCGCTTCTATAAGCTCAAGCCCCTTGTTCATCATTGTGGCGGAGTCCACGGTGATCTTTGCGCCCATGCTCCAGTTGGGGTGCTTCAAGGCCTGCTCAAGGGTGACCTTTTGCAGCTCCTCCCGGCTTTTGCCGAAGAACGGGCCGCCGGAGGCAGTCAATATAACGCGCTTAAGCGCCCGGGAGGGAGGGCAGCCCTGAAGAGACTGGAATATGGCGGAATGTTCGCTGTCCACCGGCAGTATTTTTATATTGTGCTTTTTTGCCAGGTCGATCACAAGTCTGCCGCCCTCAACAAGAGTTTCCTTGTTGGCAAGGGCAAGCTCGTTGCCGCTCTTGATAGCCTCCACCGTGGGGACAAGGCCTGCCATGCCCACGATGCTGTTTAGCACGGAGTCCACCTTGCCGGAGGCACATTCGCACACGCCGCCGGTGCCGGAGAGCACCTTTGTGCCGGTGTCCGCCACCCGGAGCTTAAGCTCCCTCGCGGCATCCTCGTTGACCATGGCGGCGAGCTTCGGCTTAAATTCGCGTATCTGGTTTTCCATTGTTTCCACGTTCACGTTGGAAGTCAAGGAATAAATACCAAAGCCTCGAAGTCTTGCAACCTCGAGAGCTTGTGTGCCTATTGAACCTGTGGAACCGAGAATGGTGATAGTTTTCATGGCTGGGTACCTTCAATCAATATAACTTGGGGAACAGTGTGATAGCTCCGCAGAGCAGGGGCATCGTAAAGGAGATGCTGTCGAACCTGTCCATCACTCCGCCGTGACCGGGGAAGAGATTGCCGAAATCTTTTTCGCCGTAGTTGCGTTTGATGACCGAAGCCGAAAGGTCGCCGATGATGGAAAGGGGCGCCAGTATAAGGACGGTGACGCCTATCACGAGATAGGACACCTTTGCGGTGGTAAACACCCATTGGTTGAATATGAACGCTATTATCAGGTTGAGTATCACGCTGCCGAGAACACCGCCGACAGCGCCCTCAACTGTCTTTTTGGGGCTTATGTTGGGGGTCATTTTGTGCTTGCCCAGCGCCACACCGGCAAAATAGGCGCAGGTGTCCGCCAGCCAGGCGGAGGTCAGGCCGATAAGCACGTAGAACGCGCCCTTTTTAACGTCGGGATACACAAACTCCGTACCGCGTATGATCAGCATACTGGATATGGCAAAGGATAAAAATACGGACACAAAAACTGCCACCGCAACGTGCTCAAACTTTGTGTGGGAATACCCCGCCAGCATTATCGAAAGGTGGAGGATTATGTATATCATAAGTATCACCCAAAGGGGCGCAGGTATTTTCTCAAGAAGCTTAAAGTGTATAGAAAGGGGTACCGTCGCCGAGAAAACGATGCTCAGGGCGCAGGTGCCTTTGTTTGTGACCTTGGCGGTTTTGAGCACCTCATAAACAGCCAGCACGACAAAAGCAGTGTTGACAATGGTGAAAAACAAGGTGTCGATGAGCCATAAGCACAAAATGCCGAAAAGGGCGGCGGAAACGCCGGTAATAACACGAACCTTCATAAACAGAACCATATGCGTATCAGCAGAGGGCCTGCTAATACACACACCTTTCTTTGTGTTAAATTCCGCCGAAACGGCGGTTGCGGTTTGCATAGTCGGACAAAGCCCGGTCAAAATCATCGGTGGTGAAATCCGGCCACAGGATATCCGAGTACCAGAATTCGGAGTACGCCGACTGCCAGATGAGAAAATTGGACAAACGGTATTCGCCGCTGGGTCGGATGATAAGATCCGGGTCGGGCTGGCCTGCGGTATACAAAAGTGAGGAGATGTGGTCGGGGGTGATATCCTCCGGATCCAGCTCGCCCCTCTGCGCGCGGAGAGCCAGCTCCCGGACAGCCTTGGTTATCTCCTGCCTGCCGCCGTAGTTGACGGCAATATTGACAACAGTCCGGGTTTTGTCCAGGGATTCGTTTTCCATTTTGCGGACAAGCCTTTGGATATCCTTGGGCACGCCGCTTTTTTCGCCCAGATCACCGATAAATCTTATGCGCATACCTTTTTGCTCGTTCTCTTTTTTGCGCTTTTGCGCGTCCGCGAGATATTCACGGAAGAGCTGCATTATAGCGGAGACCTCCTCTGAGGGTCTGCGCCAGTTTTCGGTGGAAAAAGCATAAAAGGTAAGGTTTTCGATGCCTATGTCGTTGGCATAGTCACAGATGAGCTTGAAGGTCTTTGCGCCCTGCTTATGCCCCTGGGATCGGGGCAGATCCCTCTGCTTTGCCCAGCGGCCGTTGCCGTCCATGATTATGCCCACGTGCTTAGGCAGCCTGTCTTTCTCTAAATCCAACATCAGATCTCCATGATTTCCTTTTCTTTTTTCTCCGCAACGGAGTCGATGCTCTTGATATGCTCGTCGGTGATCTTCTGGAGCTCTTCTTCGCCGTCCTTAAGGTCGTCCTCTGTGATCTCGGAGGCCTTTTCCATTTTCTTTATCTTTTCGATGGAGTCTCTGCGGACGGAACGGACGGTGACCTTTGTGGCCTCGGCCATGCTCTTGATCTCCTTGACGATCTCTTTACGTCTGTCCTCGGTGATGGGGGGGAAGTTGAGGCGGATTATCCTGCCGTCGTTCTGGGGATTTATGCCGATGTCCGAGGCGAGTATGGCCTTTTCGATGGCGTGGAGGGTGGAAACGTCCCAGGGCTGGATGGTGAGAATCCTTGCCTCCGAAACAGCCACGGCTGCCATCTGGTTGATGGGCGTGGGCACTCCGTAATAATCCACGCGGAGCTTGTCAAGCACGGCGGGGTTGGCTCTGCCTGCCCTTATGCGTGAAAATTCCGTCATGAGGTTTTCTACTGATTTTTCCATTTTTTCTTTTGCTGATTTGAATACTTCTTCCATGTCCATGCATCCTTTCAAAATATATTATCTGGGATAGGTTTGTTATGATACTACCGTGCCGATATTCTCACCCGAGACCGCTCTGACTATGTTCTCCGGATCCTCAAGATTGAATACCAGGATCTTGATCTTATTGTCCCTGCAAAGAGAGGCGGCCGCCGCGTCCATGACCTTGAGCTCCCTGGCCAGGACCTCGCTGTGGGACAGGGTGTCGTACTTTTTCGCGTCCGGGAATTTGTGGGGATCCTTGTCATAGACACCGTCCACGTTGGTGGCCTTGAAGAGGATATCCGCCCCTATTTCCGCCGCGCGAAGAGCCGCCGCGGTGTCGGTGGTGAAGAAGGGGTTGCCTGTGCCGCAGCCGAAGATAACTACTCTGCCCTTTTCAAGATGACGGACAGCGCGGTTCCTGATGTAGGGCTCGGCTATCTGCTGCATTGTGATGGCGGTCTGCACCCTGACGGGTACGCCCAGCTGCTCCAGAGCGTCCGCCAGAGCAAGGGAGTTCATGACCGTTGCCAGCATACCCATGTGGTCTGCTCTGGTTTTGTCCATATCGCCGCTGCTGCGGCCCCTCCAGAAGTTGCCGCCGCCCACTACGATGCCGATCTCAACGCCCATATCCGAGCATTCTTTGACGTAGCGGCAAATGTTCTGAACCGTGCCCTGATCGATGCCGTGGCTGTTCTTGCCGGCAAGAACCTCTCCGCTGAGCTTGAGCAAAATGCGTTTATATGCGATGCCCATAAAAAATACCTCCGTAACTGTCGTAGTTTTACATTCATAATATATATTACTTTATTTTGTACCGGGTGTAAAGAGTATTTTATAATATTTTAGGCGCTGCGGCGTGGAAAAATCCGACTGTGTTTTTGGTAAATATGGACAAAATCAAAATCCGGCGGATAATTTCCAAATCAAAATTATCCGTTTTTCTTGACAAAGCTGCCGAGTTCCTCTATATTAAATCTGATAACTATTATTTGCGGCGGTGTATACATGGGTAAAGGACTTTCAAAAGCAGGCGAAGCGATAAAAAAGGCAATAGGCGTTGAGGGCAGCTTTAAAGAGGCTGTTCTGCCAATGCTGGGCTACAATTCCGCCAGCATACTTATGGGCGGAGCCGGCCACATAATATCCCTGTACTTTATGTCGTTCCTGACTGAGGTGGAAGGGCTTCAGCCTGCCCAGTATGGTATGGTGGTCCTTCTTGCCCAGCTGTGGGACGCCGTGACCGATCCGGCCATGGGCATAATCACGGATCGTACAAGGTCAAAGTACGGCAGACACAGGCGGTATCTGCTCTGGGGCATAATCCCCATTGCTGTGTCATATTTTATGCTCTGGAATTCCTTTGGCATCTCCGGCAAAAACAACTCCACATACACAATGATCTACTACATCATCGCCTATATGCTGTTCAACACCGCCTACACCCTTGTGGCTATACCCCACACGGCGATGCTGCCGGAGCTGGCGCCGGAATATTTCCTGCGCACCCAGTACAAATCCGTTGAATATATAATGAACTCCGTAGGTATGATCTCATCCTTTGCTCTGGTTTCCTTCAGCTTGGGTTTCTTCAATATGGAGGTCTTGTCCCCGGAGCTTAGGGGAAAGTTCCGTATCCTGGGCTTTATCCTGTGCCTCTGGTTCTCTCTGCCGCTTATAATAACCTTCAAGAGCACAAAAGAGCCCAGCTCCCTTGATATGCGGCTTGAGCCCCTCGATTTAAAGTCCCTGTTCAGGGAATATGTTCTTGTTTTCAAGAACAAAGCTTTCAGGCAGTATTTTGCCATCAGCCTGTTTTATATGATGTGCAAGGGCTTCTACAACAGCTCCAACCAGTATTTCATCCGCTATGTGGCAAAGCGTATGAATTCCTATAATGTCATACAGACAATAGCCGGAGCCGCGGAGGCTTCAGGTTTTCCCCTCAACTACTGGCTGACCAAGAGGTTCGGCAAGCAGACCTGCGGCAAGCTTTTGTCGCCGCTTTTGATATCCGGCATTTTGATAAACCTCTTCGTGACCGAAAAAACGCCTCTTGTGATTTTGATAATAGCGGTGGTGCTCTACAACTTCGGCTTCTCCGGCATCGGTTTTGTGACCACTAACATTCAGCCCGACGTTACCGACGCGGACGAGCTCATCACCGGCAGACGCCGCGAGGGCGTGGTGTCCACATTCAGCTCATTCATAAAAAAGAGCATAAACGGATTTATGTCAGCTATAACGGGCTTTACACTGACGGCCTTTGGCTTTAAAACCGGAAAGGGCAAAACTTATCAGCAGACAGCCAGAGGTATTTTAGGCCTTAAAATAACCTACATTGTTTTGCCCGCGACCTTTGCTGTTTTATCCTTTATCTCGGTATTCAGGTACAAGATGAGCAAATCCGACCACCAGCTTATCAA
This sequence comes from uncultured Clostridia bacterium, assembly GCA_946626015.1. Taxonomy (GTDB): domain Bacteria; phylum Bacillota; class Clostridia; order Oscillospirales; family Acutalibacteraceae; genus JAAZFZ01. The sequence goes on from CAMOTT010000004.1 coordinate 18,471, forward strand.
GAGGATAACAGCCGAGAAAAAGGAGAAGGGCAGGGCGGAGCTCACCGATGAACAGATAAACATCCTTGAGCAGATAACCGGACAGAAATTTGAGGATATGTGGATAGGCGGGTCAGACGATCCCGTCAGAAAATACAGCAGAACTTAAAAAATCAAATAAATACATTGATCGAGGAGTGCGTCAAATGTCAAACGAGAGATACGAATACGCAAAGGCAAAATACGCGGAGCTGGGTGTTGACACCGAGGCCGCCATACTGGCTCTTTCGGACGAAAGAATATCGATACATTGCTGGCAGGGCGACGATGTCTGCGGCTTTGAGAAGAACGCCGGAGCTTTGTCCGGCGGCATTGCCGCAACGGGCAACTACCCGGGCAAGGCCAGAAATCCGCAGGAGCTTATGGCGGATATAGACAAGGTGCTTTCACTTGTCCCCGGCAAACACAAAATAAACGTCCATGCCATATATGCCGTCACGGACGAACCCGTTGACAGGGACAAGCTCAGACCCGAGCATTTCAAGGCCTGGGTGGATTTTGCAAAGGCAAGGGGTCTGGGTCTAGATATAAACCCCACAATGTTCTCCCATCCCATGGCGGCGGACGGGCTGACCCTTTCCCATCCCGATGAGAAGGTCAGGCGTTTTTGGATCGACCACTGCAAGGCCATGCGCAAGGTGGGCGAATATTTCGGCCGCGAGCTGGGCATAACCTGCGTCAACAACATCTGGATCCCGGACGGATACAAGGACACCCCCGCGGATCGTTTTGGCCCCCGTCAGCGTCTCAAGGAAGCCCTTGACGAGATCCTTGCGGAAAAGATCGACAAACGCTATCTGGTGGATACGGTGGAGTCCAAGGTTTTCGGCATAGGCGTGGAATCTTACACCGTAGGCTCCCATGAGTTTTATATGAACTACGCGGCCAACAGCGACGCTATATGCCTGCTTGATAACGGCCATTATCACCCCACAGAGGTGGTGTCAGACAAAATACCCTCCATGCTGCTCTTCTCCGACAAAATAGCCCTCCACGTCACCAGAGGCGTCAGGTGGGACAGCGACCATGTGGTCATTTTTGACGAGGAGCTTAAGGAGATAGCCAAGGAGATAGTCCGCTGCGGCGCTCTTGACAGGGTGTTCATAGCCCTTGACTATTTTGACGCCAGCATAAACAGGGTCACCGCCTGGGTCACGGGTGTTAGGAATATGCAGAAAGCTCTGCTCTTTGCTCTGCTGCTCCCCAACGAGAAGCTGAAGACATTGCAGGATAAAGGCGATTTTTCCAGACTGCTGGCAATGAACGAGGAGCTTAAGTTCTACCCCTTTGCCGACGTTTGGCAGGAATTCTGCCGCCGCAGCGACGTTCCGGAGGACGAGAGCTGGATAGATGCCGTGGAGCAGTACGAAAGAGAAGTCCAATCAAAGAGAAAATAATAACCGATAAAAATGAAAACCCCGGGCACGGCAGTTTAATACCGCGCCCGGGATGTTTTTTGCCCGAAGGCTTACATATTCCTGTCCATATATGACTTGTAGTGCGCAAAGACGATGCCCGGCTCCTGCAGGTCGGGCTTCCAGCGCTTGACCCATTCCAGGGAGATAAAGCCGGTGTAGTTGAGCTTTTTGAGCTCGTTTATGGAGTCGATGACGGGAATATCGCCGTGCCCCATCATGCAGTAGGTGATAACGCCGTCCGTCACTTTGGAATCCTTGATGTGGACGTGCTTTATGAGTGAGCCCAGCTTTGACGCCGTGTATCCGGGTTTTTCTTCGCCAAAGACCACGGTGTGATGGATATCCCACAGCACGCCGCAGTTTTTTGCCCCGGCAGCGTCAAGGAATTTCAGCATTTCGTCGCTGCTTGAAAGATTGCCGTTGGTTTCCGCGAGGGGGGTGACGTTGAACAGCTCGCCGTATTCGCAAAGGGCGGCGTAGAGCTTTGCGCCCAGCTCAAAATCGCCCTCGCTTTTTTGGGGCTGGCCGGTGCCCATGACGCGGATGTAGGGCACGCCCAGAGCGTTGGCCAGATTTATATACGCGCAGGCTTCCACAAAGGCGGCCTGCGCCTTTTCTCTGTTGATGTCCGCGATAGCGGCGCCGGAGGTGAGGATGGGTATCTCAAGCCCGATATCCCTGAGCCTTTTCATGGTTTTTTCCCTGTTTTCGGCTGAAAATTCCGCGATCCTCGGAGCAAACATCTCCGAGCCCAGACCGCGTATCTCAACGCCGTCAAAGCCCAGATCCTTTGATATGGATACGACCTCACCGAAATTCCAACGGGGACAGCCGAGAGTTGAAAACGATAGCTTCAAATCAAACACAACCTTTCGTAATATTAAGCGGTCTCAATATCTTTCGCGGCCTGCAGTTCGTACTTGTCAACTGCCATTTCACGCAAAACGACCTTTTGTATCTTGCCGCTGGGAGTCATGGGAAAATCGTCCATAAACCAGACGAAACGGGGGATTTTGAAGAAAGCGACTTCGTGCTTGTAGAACTCCTTTACTTCCTCCTCGGTGAGGGTCTCGCCGTCCTTGACAACGACACAGGCGCAGATCTCTTCGCCGTATTTTTTGCTGGGCACGCCGATGACCTGAACGTCCTTGACCTTGGGGTGACGGTAAAGGCACTCCTCAAGCTCCTTGGGGTAGATGTTTTCGCCGCCCCTGATTATCATATCCTTAAGTCTGCCGGTGACTTTGTAGTAGCCGTTTTCGTCGCACACAGCGAGATCGCCGAAGTGCAGCCAGCCGTCTTTATCGATGGCCTGAGCTGTTGCCTCGGGCATTTTATAGTAGCCCTTCATGGTGTTGTAGCCCCGTGAACAAAATTCACCGATCTGACCGGCAGGCAGGGTCTCGCCAGTCTCGGGATCGATTATTTTGCACTCAACTCCCGGGAAGGCTTTGCCCACGGTGGTGCACCTGATCTCGGTGGAATCCGTTGTTGTGGTCATGGTGCAGCCCGGGGAGGCCTCGGTCTGACCGAAGACTATGACGATATCCGTCATATGCATTTTTTCCACCACGTCCTGCATGGTCTTGATGGGGCAGGGGGAGCCTGCCATTATTCCCGTGCGCATATTTGAAAAATCGTATTTCTCAAAATCCGGGTGCTCAAGCATTGCGATGAACATTGTGGGGACCCCGTGTACTGCCGTACACTTTTCGCCTACAAGGGCGTCCATTACCTTCTGCGCCTTGAACATATCAATGGGCACAAAGGCTGTGCCGTGGGTGATGCAGGACATAAGCGCCAGCACCATGCCGAAGCAGTGGAAGAAGGGCACGGTTATGCAGAGCTTATCCTTGTGGGTGAAGCCCATGCCGTCGCCGATGGTGACGCCGTTGTTGAGAATGCTGTAATGCGTAAGCATAACGCCCTTGGGGTAACCTGTTGTGCCGGAGGTGTACTGGATGTTTACTATCTCATCTTTTTTGCAGCTGTCTCTGATGGGGATGTACTCCTCTACGGGGAACTGCTCCGCCAGGGTGTAGAGGTCGTCCCATTTGACCATGCCTGCCGGGCATTCCTCTTCGCCGGCGTAGATGACGGCTTTAAGACAGGGGAAAGCCGGGCAGTTGAGCTTGCCGGGTTCGCTGTCCTTGAGCTCGGGGCAAAGGTCGTTTATTATCTCGATGTAGCTGGTGCCCTTGTAACCGTCTATGAGTACGATGGCGTTCGTGTCGGACTGTCGCATCTGATACTCAAGCTCAAAATGCTTGTAGCTTGTATTGACGGTCACAAGCACGCCGCCCATTTTCGCGCTGCCGAAAAAGGTCAGCAGCCACGCGGGAACGTTGGTGGCCCAGATGGAAATGTGGTCGCCTTTCTTAAGACCGAGGGCAAGAAAGCCGCGTGCAATTATTTCACATTCTTCGTTAAATTCCTTCCATGTGCGGCGATAATCGCGGTCAGTGTAATTTATCATATTATCGTCCGGGTATTTTTCAGCCATAAGCGCCAGTTGTTCGCCTAAGGTGAGATCGGTAAATTTTTGCATATAATATCATTCCTTTCCTGATTGAAAGTGTGCAATTAAGAGATACCCAGCTTCTTTGCCATTTCGGCGGTTTTGAGCTCAAGGAGCTTTGAAACTCCCTCCTCCTGCATGGTGATGCCGTAAAGCATATCGGCCTCCTCCATAGTGCCCCGCCTGTGGGTTATGAGTATGAACTGGGTGTTCTTTGTCATTCTTCTTACATATTTTGCGTATCTTGTCACATTTATATCGTCAAGAGCCGCTTCCACTTCGTCAAAAATGCAGAAGGGGGCGGGTTTGACCTTCAGGATGGCGAACAGCAGAGCGATAGCGGAAAGTCCCTTTTCGCCGCCGGAGAGAAGATCGATGTTCTGGACGTTCTTGCCCGGTGGCTGAACCTTGATCTCAATGTTGCTTTCCAGCACGTCAAGGGGATTTTCAAGAATAAGCTCCGCCTTGCCGCCGTCAAACAGCTCGGCAAAGGTTTCCGAGAAATAGGAGTTCATTTTAGCGAACTGCTCCCTGAACCGCTCCGACATTTTGCCGGTGAGCTCGGTTATGAGCTTGATAAGCTCGTCTCTGGAATCCTCGATATCCTTTACCTGGCAGTTCATGTATTCGTATCTTTCGGAGACTTCCTTGTACTCCTCTATGGCGCCCACATTCACGCTGCCTAAGGCTCTGATCTTGCTCTTGACCTCGTTGAGTGTACGCTGTGAAAGCTGAACGTCCTCGATAACGATGCCCAGCTCCTCCGCCTCGCGCAGGGTCAGCTGATATTCGTCATAGAGCTTGTTTTGAGCGGTTTCAAGTTCTTTTTCAACCGCCGCCTTGCGCTCCTCGAGCCTTGCCAGCTCGCCGCCCAGCTTTTCTTTTTCCTCAAGCTTTTCTTTCTCGGCGCCGCGCAGGACAGTGGTGTCGCTCTCCACCTGAGTTCTGTCCGCCACGAGCTTCTCCACGTTTTCTTTGGAGGTGCGGCTCTGCTCCCTGAGAGCGGCCGCCTGTTCGGTCATGAGCTTGATCTTTTCGGTTATATCCTCGTTGCTCTTTGTGATTTTTTCTATCTCTTTGTTCAATTCGCCCACGCGACCCTCGTGGCTGGCGCGGCGTATCTTCAGCGAGGCTATGCTTTCCTCTTTTGATTCTATATCCTTCCTTGCGGCAAGTATCTCAAGGTTGATCTTTGCCTCAAGTTCGTTCAGCTCTTCGCGCTTCGCCTCAAGCAGCTGGCGGCTTTTGCCCAGCTTTTCAAGCTCCGCGTTGACGGCGTCTATTTTGCCGTTGAGTATCTCTATTTCCTTATTTGCCGACTGACAGGCCGCTTCCATTTCCTTGATGCGAGCCTGAGATTTTACTCTCTCGTTTTCCAGATCGGCAAGGGCCGCGACGGCGGTTTCGAGCTTACCTTCGATCATGTCAAGCTCGCTCTCTCTGCGGATGACCTCCTCCTGCGCTTTGGCAAGGTCTGCCCCGGCGCCGTCAAGCTCAGCCTCCGCCGCGGCAAGCTCCGCGGTGATCTCTTTTATGCTTTCCTGGGTACGGTCAAAGTCCTCCTGGAGCTTCTTGACTGTTACGCCGAGCTTTTCGATCTCGTTAGCCCTGCTCAGGAAGCCGGAGCCGTGTCCCTGAGAGCCGCCGGTCATGGAACCGCCGGTGTTGATGACCTGACCGTCAAGGGTGACTATCTTGACGCGGTAGGAATATTTTTTGGCCATTGCGATGGCGCTGTCTATATCCTCCGCCACAACCGTTCTGCACAGCTGGGAGCGGATTATCTCGGTATATTTCGGGTCAAACTCAAGTATTTCGTCCGCCATTGCCACGTATCCGGCGCACTCGTCCAGCCCCTTCTCCGTAAAGTCCTTTGCTGTGACGGAGCTTATGGGCAGGAAGGTGGCGCGCCCGGCCCGGTTTTCCTTGAGGTACAGGATGGCGCGTTTGGCGTCGTTTTCGGTGTCCGTTACAATGTGCTGGATAGCCGCGCCCAAAGCGGTCTCAACGGCCACGGCGTATTTTTCTTTGACGGTGATAAGCTGGGAAAGGGGGCCGTGGATGCCCCGGAGCTGCCCTCTGCCCGCTTCGCGCATAACAGCCCGGACGCTGCCGGAATAGCCCTCCATATTTTTCTCAAGATCATCCAGCATTTTGATCCTTGCCTTGCGCTGCTGGATGTTCAGGTTAAGTGAATCCGACTCCCTGCGCAGCTTTTCGGCCTTTTCGCGCTTAAGCTCCGCCTTGAGCTGATAGCCGGACATGGAGTTCTGTATGGCCTGCAGGTTTTCCTTTGCGGCATCGAGCTCTTTGCCGCAGTTGTCCTTCTGCGCTCGCATATCGTCCACAACGCCGCTCCTTGTGTTAAGCACGGTGTTGATGTTTTCGATCCTTGTCTGCAATTCTTCGATCGCGGACACAGCCGTGGAGTTTTCGATCCTTTTCTCGGAGAGCTCTGCGGTAAGCCCGGCCAGAGTCTGGGAAAATTCCGAGGTCTTGTCAGCGTTTTCGGAGTTTTCCTTTTTGGCTCCGCTGATGCTTTCAACGGCATCGTCAAGTTCCTGCGTCTTCTGCTTGATGACCTCAATGATGGAGTTGATCTCATCTGAGAGCTCATTGATCTGACGGTCAATGTCCTGCTCTGTATCCTCCGCCTGATTGACGTCGGACAGCAGGCGGTCTATGTAATCGTTGTTGTGTGAGATAGTGTTGTTCTCAACGGCTATTTCGCCGTCTATTTTAACAGCCTGTTCTTCAAGGCTGGAGGAATTCTGACGGATGTTTTCAATCTCAGCGGTAATGCTCTGACCGCGAGTGATAAGCGCCTCTATCTCCTCGTTTATCTGTGTCAGCTTGCCGCTGATCTCATCATACTGGGCGGTGGTCAGGGTGAGCTTGTGCTCCTGATCGCGCATACTGTTTTTTGCCTTGTCTATTGTATATAGACAGAGACCCACTTCAAGATCCTTTTTCTGCTGGGCCAGCACGATGAACTTCTGCGCCTTTTCGCTTTGGATGCGCAGGGGCTCCACACGCCCCTCCAGCTCTGAGAGGATATCCCTGAGCCTGACGAGGTTTTCCTCCGCCTGGTCGAGCTTTGTATTGGCGTTGTTGCGGCGGTACCTGTACTGGGATATGCCGGCGGCCTCCTCAAGCATCTCGCGGCGCTGCGCCGATTTTGAGGAGATCAAGTCGGCTATACGGCCCTGACCCACCATGGAGTAACCGTCCCTGCCGAGACCGGTGTCCATAAACATCTCGTTGACGTCCCTGAGCCTTGACAGTTCGCCGTTTATCAGATATTCACTTTCTCCGGAGCGGAAATAGCGGCGGGTAACGGAGACCTCGTCCTTGTCGCACTTTGCGAGGGCTCTGTCGCTGTTGTCCAGCCTGAGGGTGACCTCGGCAAAGCCCTGAGCCTTGCGCACTCCGGTGCCGCTGAAGATAACGTCCTCCATGCGGGAGCCGCGCAGACTTTTGCTGGACTGCTCCCCCAAAACCCAGCGCACGGCATCGGCAATGTTGCTTTTGCCTGAGCCGTTGGGTCCCACAACGGAGGTTATGCCGCTTCCGAATTCAAAAACGGTTTTGTCCGGGAATGATTTGAAGCCTTGAAGCTCGAGAGATTTAAGTATCATCTTTTATTCGTCCTTATTGAAAGATAAAATCCGGCAACTTAATGTATTGAAATATTTTACTACATTTACCAATGAATATCAATATTTATTTTTCAAAAATTTTTCTTTTTTCGATTAAAAAACGGGCGTGAACGCAGAAAAATAAAAAAGCCGGAACTTTTTCAAGCTCCGGCAGGTGATCGGTGCCGCTCTGAGGTCAGAACTGGAAGTAAACGAAGGGGTTTTCCCCGGTGTAGGCCAGGCCGACTATAAGACCCAGCACGATGAAAAACACGGTCAGCCCCCACACCTTGCTGAGGTTGAGGATGGGATAATATCCGTTGGTATCGGTTTTCGCCTTGCGCGCCTTTATCTCCGCCGCCAGTGTTGCCACGGCAAGGAAGGCCAGCGCCACAAAGGACCAGACGAAGGGCTGATGAATACCGTCCTGAAGAGTGAATATGCCTTTCAATACGGTTTTTGCCGTGGAGAAGGAATCGGCGCGGAAGAAGATCCAGGTGAAAGTGATGAAAATGAACGTGGCAAGGATCTTGAGCCAGCGAAGGACGCCTGTGCGCTTTTTGTCGTGCCTGAGCTTGTCCGCGCAAAGCGCAAGACCGTTGATGCCGCCCCAGAATACAAACGTCCAGTTGGCGCCGTGCCAGAGACCGCCCAGGAGCATGGTTATCATCAGGTTAAGATATTGGCGGGCCTTGCCCTTGCGGTTGCCGCCGAGAGGGATGTAGAGATATTCCTTGAGCCAGGTGGAAAGGCTGATGTGCCATCTGCGCCAGAATTCAGTCACGCTCTGGGAGATGTACGGCAGGTTGAAATTCTTGTTGAAGTCATATCCGAGGCATTTTGCGCAGCCTATGGCCATGTCGGAATAGCCGGAAAAATCGAAGTAGATCTGGAGGGAATAGGATACCGTTGCCAGAACGATGGCCGTCCAGTGGAAGGCAACGGGTTTGCTGTAAACGTCGTCAACAAAGACGGAGATGTGGTCGGCCAGCACGATCTTTTTGAACAGGCCGAAGGTGAACACCTGAATACCCCATTTGATGTTATCAAAAGATACCTTCCTGTCCTCGCGGAGCTGGGGCAGGAAGTCCGCAGCGCGGACTATGGGGCCCGCGACCAGCTGGGGGAAGAAGCTGATATAAAGCGCCAGCTTTACAAAGTCGTTTTCAACAGGGATCTTTTCCCTGTGCGTGTCTATAACGTAGCTCAGCGCCTGGAAGGTGTAGAAAGAAATACCTACCGGCAGGATTATGCGCAGGGCGCCCGGGTCCTTGCCGATAACGGCTGCCACCGAACTAAGGAAGAAGTTAAAATACTTGAAAAATCCCAGCACCACCAAAGGTACCACCACGCCGGTGACGAAGACAGCCTTCTTTTTGTGATGTTTTGCCGAAAAATAGGAGGAGACTGTAACGAACAGCAGCAGGAAACAAAAACGCCAATCCCAGTATCCGTAGAAAAAGTAGCTTGCCAAAAGCAGGAAACATTCTTTTACCCGGGTGGAGAACTGGAATTCTATAAACCAGGTTCCGCCCAGCACAACGGCAAAGAATATCAAAAATTCAATCGACGCAAAAGACATTACTCCACCTCCGAAATCAGCTTATACAGCTCGTCCGCCATCATAGCGTGGCCGTATTTGTTCAAATGACCCAGCCCCACGGGAGTGTTGGCAAAGCCAAAGGGAAGCCTGTGATTTTCCTTGAATTCCCGGGTAAAACGGTCGCTCAGATCCAGATAATAGATGCCGTTGCTGCGGCAGGCCTCGCCGAACTGATCAGCGGCGGTTTTGTTCCCGGTCAGGTAAAGGGAGCCGTCATTCCTGACAAAGGTCCCGGGGTGATATACGATTATCAGCTTTGAGTTGTATTGCCCGGCAATGGCGCTGATCTTTTGCAGCAGCGCCGAAAGCAGCTCGTCGTTGTTCTTCCTTTCGTCGGCTTTCTCTTCCTCCGCAGGGGCCGCGTTGCCGGTGTCGCCGTTTTGTTCATTGTCGGAGTTGCCCATGTAGTTGCCTATCTGCGCATACACAAGGCGCAGGTATTGATTTTTTTGGAGCAGCCCCACGATGCCGCCTGTCTGCGCCGGTATCTCCGGAGTTGTGCCGTTGACAGCCTCAGTCAGGGTTTTGTCCGAAAAAAGGCAGTCTCCCGTTTCCATAACGATATATTTTGGGCGGTATTTCTTTGCGGCGGCCTCAAGGTTGCCGCAGCAGGTTATGAAGGTGTGGCCGGAGGTGCCCAGGTTGTAAACTGTTTTCTGCCTGCCCAGCACACCGGTTACTGAGTCCTTCAAAGCTACCTCAAGACCCTCCATGTGTGACGAACCTATGATAAGAACGTCAATGGGCGGAGTATTTTCATCGTAATCGATAAGCTCAACAAAACCCTCGTTGTTGGTTTTGCCGTATGCAAAGCCCTCTGTTGCGCGGGAGTAAAAGGCGTTAGGGATGCGTTTATAATCAGTTGAGCCGTCTTTGTTCTCGGCGCGGACAGGGACGTTGTAATAGAAAATGCAAAAAGCCGTCAGGACAGCAAAGGCAAGGATGCCGGACAAAGCTATTTTGCATAAGCCCTTAAAGACGTTTTTTATCAATTTTTTTATATCTGCTGCTTCCATATCTTTCACCCCGCAAATTGCGTTGATTTTATTGCGCTTGCGAACGGATCCGCAAAATCCATAAAATTGTAACATACAAAAAACTTATTTGCAAGAGTTACATATACACGGTTTTGCGCCGCCGGGCAAAGGGTCATTCCGTTTCTGAGATCAGCCTGTAAAGCTCATCCGCTATCATGGCGTGGCCGTATTTGTTCAGGTGGCCGCTGCCCACGGAGGTGTTGGCGAACCCGTAGGGGAGCCTGTGATTTTCATAATACTCCCGGGTAAAGCGTTGGCTCATATCCAAAAACATAAGGCCGTTTTCCCGGCACGTCTGCTCAAACTGCTCCACGGCGGAGGCGCTGCCTTTCAGTTTGACGGAACCGTCCGGTTCCAACAAAACTCTGGGATGATAAAGAATAATAACTCTGGCATTGTACTCCCTTGCCGTGCTGCTGATTTTTTGCATCAGACCGGAAAGCAGCTTATCGTTGTTCCTGCCCTCGTCAGCGCCGGAGTAAACCCCCGCTTCGTCGCCGTCATCATCCGCCTGCTTTTTCATAAAATTGTCAAGCTGTCCGTAAACAAGGCGCAGGTATTGATTTTTTTGGAGCAGACCCACAAGTCCGCCGGAATGGGAGGGGATCTCCCCGGTGGTTCCGCTTACCGCGTCGGACAAGGCCTCGTCCGTAAAAAGGCATTTCCCGGTTTCCAGCACTACGTATTTCGGACGGTACTTGTTCAACGCCGCCTCCATATTGCCGAAACAGGTCATCAGGTCGTGGGCTGCAATGCCGATATTGTAAACCGTTTTGTGTTCGCCGAGCCTCCCGGTTACGGAGTCCCGGATATTCACGTTATAAGCCTCCATTTGTGAGGAACCCATTATGAGGATATCGATGGGAGGCGTGTTTTCGTTATAGTCGATGGGATTCAAAAAGCCCTCGTTGTTCGTTTTGCCCCAGGCAAAGCCCTCAGTGCCCCGGGAATAAAAAACCTTTGGCTCCCATTTATAATCCGTGGTGCCGTCCTTGTTCTCCTGATGAGCGGGGATATTGTAATAGAAAAAACAAAAAGCGGTGAGGGTCAAAAGAGCAAGAAACCCGGACAGGGCAATTTTGCAGAGAGCTTTTGCCGTCTGCTTTATCTTCATTTTCCCACCTCGCTTAACAAATTTCAAAAATACGGTTTTATATTACCATATCGTCGTATTGATTGCAATGTCGGTTTTCGGGAAAACAGCCGAAAAAAATAAACAAAGACCGGCGCTGAAAAATATTGCACAAATCACATTATCCGGCTTGACATTACAATAGTAGATTATATATAATAAAAGGGCATATGCAGGTCAAAAGACCGTGCAGCAGCAATAACTAAAAATCGGAGGGAACATTATTATGAAAAAACTACTTTCGATCCTCCTCGCCGCCGTGCTGTCTTTTTCGGCATGGTCGGTTGTTTCTCTGATAAGGGATGTCCCGGTGGAAGAGGGGTCAAAAACCTCTCAGGCCGTCTCCCGGACAGAAGATGCCGAAACAGAAGAAATATGTAAAGCTTATACAGAGACGCAGGGCGATTTGCAGCCTGCCGCAAAATCCGAGAAGGTCTTCAAAGAAGAAACTGCCGCCACAGAAGCGGCAAAGGAGACCGGGGCAGAGACCGCCGTGCAGACCGAAGCCGCCGTTGAGGCGGAGGAGAGCGTTACAAAGGCGGCAAAAAAGACCTGGTCAAGGGAAAAATACAGTTCGGGCGAGGCAAGGACCGAGGCGGCTCAGACCGAGCCTGTCAAGGAGGAAGAAACCGAACCTGTGTTTAAAGAGAACAGCCCAACCTCATATACAGTGGAGCTCAACAGCACTGACACAGTCTTTGTGCCGGGTCCCTCAAGCATAACAAAAGTTGACGACGACGTGAGCTACGTCAACGATACCATCCTTGTTTTCTTCAACGAGAACGTGTCCGCGTTCCAGAAGTACAACGCCATCAGGAGCGTTGACGGCAAGTTCGTCGGCTATCTGCCCATAGTTGACCGCTACCAGGTAAAGGTGGGCAGGGGCAGCGTGGAGCAGCTTCAGGAAAAATGCGCCAGGCTCATGGAGAACGAGAACGTCCTCTACGCGGCCAGCGATA